>JAGOCY010000405.1 GCA_017998495.1 Corallincola sp. | reverse complement strand
TGCCGGCAGCAGACCGCTGGCGGCAAAGCGGCGGCTGACCCGCTCAGGCGCCTCGCCCTGCCCCAGCCAGGCCTGACACAGCTGCTCGCGCAGCTGATAACGGGTGAGGCCATCGACGGCAAAGGGTTCATCATCCGCAGCCAGCGGCGCCGGCTCATCGAGCAGCAACCCCAAGCGCTCGCGGGCAAAGCTCTTGAGCGGGTTGGCGTAAAAGCGCTGCAGCTGCTCAAGCCCCAGCGCCTGATCGCTGGCGGGCAGCGGCGGCAGCGCGATGCGGTTGTTGCGGGCGGGCAGCGGTTCTACCAACCGCGCCCAGCCGGCATCAAAGCCGGGAAGCGGGCCAGTAAAGTTAGCGCGGCTAAAGGGGTGCAGAGGCTGCTGGCGAACAGCAGACTCAGGCCCGTCAAACTGCCAGCCATAACCACGCTGCAGATAGTCAAACAGCTCTTTGAGCAGCAGCGACGGCTGGCGCGCGTTGTTGGTGCGAATGTCGCGCCCCTGATAGCTCAGGTAGAGCTGCTGGCGGGCGGAGATCAGCGCCTCTAAAAACAGGTAGCGATCATCCCCCCGGCGCGAGCGATCACCGGCGCGACGCGGCTGCTGAGCCATCAGGTCGAAACCGAGCGGCGTACTCTGGCGCGGAAAGGCGCCGTCGTTCAGCCCCAAAATAGCGATGATGCGAAAGGGGATGCTGCGCATCGGCACCATCGAACAGAAGGTGATCTGGCCGGTGAGAAACTGGTTACGCCCGGCCGGCTGGCTGAAGTGGTGGTTGAGGTAGCAGCGCACCACGGAAAGCGGCAGTTCGGCCTGATAACCGACCGCGGCGGTCTGCGCCTGCAGGCCATCGATGGCGGCCAGCACCGCCTCACGGCCGCTGTCATCGGCCTCATCGGCGACAAACAGGCTGTCGAACAGCTCATGCAGGTAACGCTGCCAGCCATCCGCGCTACGCGGTTGGCGCAGCGCAGCCAGATGGCGGCGCAGCCGCTCCAGCAGCTGCAGCAGCCGGCCGAGCACCACCGCCCCCTGCCCTTCAACCTCCGGCAACAGCAGCAGCTCGCCACCGGGGCGGCTGACAAGCCCGGTGCGGTCACCATGGGCCAGCCCCAGCAGTAGCCGCTCCAGCCCCCATTGCCAGCTGAACATCGGCTGGGGGGCGGCCAGATCCGCCTGTTGCTGACGATGGTCACCATCCAGCCCCCAGTGCACCGCCGCCAGCTTGAGCCAGTGCTCGATCTGGGCCAGTTCGCCATCGCGGATCGCCAGCCGCCGCTGCACTGCTGGCAAGCGCAGGTAATCGATGATGGTGCTGACCGCAAAGCGGCTGTCGGGCAGCTGCAGCAGTTCGGCAAAGGCAGCGACCAGCGGCTCGCCATCGCGCTGGCTGCGATCGGCAATGGAACAGGGCAGGCGCTCTTCGCCCGCATCCCAGGGGCGGCGAAACACCGCATCGATATAGGGGGCGTAATCCTCAATCGCCGGGCACATCACCAGCACATCGCGTGGGGTCAGGGTCTCATCGGCGGCAAAGGCGTGGCGCAGGTGATCATGCAGCGCCTGAATTTCCCGCAGGGCGCTGTGGCTGCTGCTGATGACCAGCGACTCATCCTGCAGCGGCGTGGGGGTGGTGCGGCCATCGTGAAGAGTCAGGATATCGCGCTGCAGCCGCTGCAACAGGCTGGCAGCGGGCTTGGTATGCGCACGGCTCTGTGGCTGTTCATCGACAAAAGCGCTGATCTCGTAACCACCGAGCGCCTGCAGGGCGTTGAAAAACTCCCGGCCTTGGGTGCCGAGGTTGGCCAGCAGCGGGTTGCCCGGCTCCTCTGCCAGCCAGCCGTCCAGCTGAGCGCTGCGAGCCGCCCGGGCGCGGGCCCGATCACTGAGCTGATCGCCCCAGAACTCGACGCAGGGGTTCAAGTGAAACAGATGCACCGGCACCACCGCCGCCAGCGCCTCAAAAAACTGCAACGTCGGCGGCGCCATGGCGTTGATGGCAAAGATCACCACTTGGGATGGCAGCCGCTCAGGGGCGGTGGCCGCCAGCTGCTCAAGGCGGGCCAGAGCCTGGCGCTGCAGCAGCAGCGGCTGGCGCGGCTCATCGGCCAGCAACAGGTTCCACAGCAGCCCCTGCCAGTGGCAGCTGGAGGGTTGCTGCTGCCACTCCTCCAGCCAGTCGGGGCGAAACAGCAGGTACTGCTCGAACAGATCGGCCAGCTTGCCGGCCAGCTGAAAGCGCTTGAGCGGATCGGCGGCTGTTTGGCCATAGCCCCAATAAGCATTGGCCTCGGCCGCACGCCCATCGCTGGCAAAACGGCGATCGGCCAAGAGTGCATCCAGGCGCCAGCACAGCAGCTCGCGGCTGTAGGGCGATTGCTGCGGCACCTCGTCGCCCAGCAGCTGGCGCGCCAGCTCCCAGATAAAACGCGACGGCATCGGGAACTCAAGGTTCATGGCGATGCCATGGCGCTCCGCCAGCTGCAGCCGCAGCCAGTGCTCCATCCCCTGACTCTCCACCAGCACCTGGGCAGGCTTGAGCAGCGCCAGCGGCTCGGCCGCGGCGGCCTCACGCTGCTGGGTCAGCAGCAGGCTGGCCAGCAGTTCGGCCAGCAGTTCCAGCGAGTTGGAGGGGTAGAGGGTCAGCACCAGCAGATCCTTGCAACAGATAAATGGAGCGGGCGGTGGCCAAG
>JAGOCY010000406.1 GCA_017998495.1 Corallincola sp. | reverse complement strand
TTTTTGCCCTGGCCCCTGCGCAGGAGCCACAGACCTAATCTCAAGGGCTGCTGTATGTCGATAGTGACGATCTGGATCTGCCGCCATTCCCTGTTGATGACGAGGACGATGATGAGGAGCTGGGGGCCAGCAGTGTGGCGCCAGCCAAGCCGGTACGCCCGCCGATCACTGCTATGCCGGCGCTGGCCTTGCTCGACCGCGCCCAGTCCAGTGGCCGCCAGATCCCGCCTGAGCTGCTGGAGCAGGTATCGCGATTGGTGGAAGCCAAGCTCGCCGATTTCGGCATAGACGCCCGCGTGGTACATGTTTTCCCGGGGCCGGTGATCACCCGTTTCGAGCTGGATCTGGCGCCAGGCGTCAAGGTTGCCCGTATCTCCAATCTGGCCAAAGACCTGGCCCGTTCACTGTCGGCGGTCAGCGTGCGCGTGGTCGAGGTGATCCCCGGTAAGTCCTATGTTGGCCTCGAGATCCCCAACGAAACCCGCGAGACGGTCAGTCTGATCGAAGTGCTGGAGAGCGAGGCGTTTAAGGGCTCGCGCCACCCGCTGACCATGGCCCTTGGCAAGGATATCTCCGGCCAGCCGACGGTGGTCAATCTGGCCAAGATGCCTCACCTGCTGGTGGCCGGTACTACCGGCTCCGGTAAGTCGGTGGGGGTTAATGCCATGATCATCTCCATGCTGTTCAAGTCGCCGCCGGACGATGTGCGCTTCATCATGATCGACCCCAAGATGCTGGAGCTGTCGGTCTACGAGGGCATTCCCCATCTGCTGGCGCCGGTCGTTACCGACATGAAAGACGCCGCCAATGCGCTGCGCTGGTGTGTCGGCGAGATGGAACGGCGCTACAAGCTGATGAGCATGACTGGGGTGCGTAACCTCAAAGGCTTTAACGACAAGGTGGAAGCCGCCGCCCGCGCTGGCACGCCATTGCGCGACCCGACCTGGAAGCCCTCAGATTCGATGGATAGCCAGCCACCGCTGCTGGAGCCACTGCCGTCGATCGTGGTGATCGTCGATGAGTTTGCTGATCTCATCATGATTGTCGGCAAGAAGGTCGAAGAGCTGATCGCCCGTATCGCCCAGAAGGCCCGTGCTGCCGGTATTCACCTGATCCTGGCCACCCAGCGGCCATCGGTGGATGTGATCACTGGTCTGATCAAGGCCAACATTCCGACCCGTATCGCCTTTCAGGTGTCCTCCAAAATCGACAGCCGCACCATCCTCGATCAGCAGGGGGCTGAGGCGCTGCTGGGGCAGGGCGACATGCTCTATCTGCCGCCCGGCACCGGCATTCCGACCCGCGTCCATGGCGCCTTTGTCAGCGATGACGAGGTGCATCGGGTGGTCGAAGACTGGCGTTCGCGCGGCGCCCCCAACTATATCGATGCGGTGCTGGCGGGCGATCCGGCCGAAGAGGCTGGCGCCCCCGGCGAGCGTGACGCCGATGGCGATTACGATCCGCTTTACGACGAGGCGGTGGCCTTTGTCACTGAAAGCCGCAAGGCCTCGGTGTCCAGCGTCCAGCGCAAGTTCAAGATTGGCTATAACCGCGCCGCCCGTCTGGTGGAACAGATGGAAGCCGATGGCGTGGTCACCAGCCCCGGTCACAACGGCAATCGCGAAGTGCTGGCGCCGCCACCACCGCGAGGCTAACGAGGATCTCCATGCGCAAGCTGTTTGCTCTCTCCCTGCTGTTTGCTGTCGCCCCGCTGCTGGCCAAGCCGCTGCCGGAGCGGCTGGCCGCCATCGATGCGCTCAGCGCCAAGGTGGTGCAGAAAACCTACGACTTTGACGGCGCTCTGGTGCAGGAGACGGAAGCCAAGCTGGCACTGCAGAAGCCCGGCAAGCTGCACTGGGAAACCGGCGAGCCGGACGAGATGGCGGTGATCTGCGATGGCACCACCTTGTGGGTGCATCAGAAGCTGCTCGATCAGATCACCCTCTACAAGGCGGCGCAGCTGATTGAGCAGTCGCCCTTTGCCCTGCTGCTTGGCGATGAGGCCACCTGGCAGGATTACCGCATAAGCGAGAACGGCGACAGCTACACCCTGGTGCCGCTGAAGGAGTCGGAGTACGCCGAGATCGTGCTCAAGTTCGCCGGTGATGATCTGGATGAACTGCTGGTCACCGACACTCAGGGGCAGAAGCTGGTGTTTGATTTTGTCAGCAGCAGCCGTGGCCCAGCCGCCGTACGCGGCGTCAGCTTCAAGCTGATCCCGCCGGCCGGCGTCACGGTCGACGATCAGCGCGGCCGTTAACGCGCCGATGGCCGGCGCCAGCCTGTTCAGCCCAAGCCCCGCCAGCCAGCCGCTGGCGGCGCGCATGCGCCCCCGCACCCTCGATGAATATGCCGGCCAGCAACATCTGCTGGCCGCTGGCAAGCCGTTGCGGCGGGCGCTGGAAGCGGGCCAGATCCACTCGATGATCCTGTGGGGGCCGCCCGGCACCGGCAAGACCACCCTGGCCGAACTCTTTGCCCGGTGGGTCGATGCCGAGGTGCTGCGGCTGTCGGCCGTCACCTCCGGGGTCAAGGAGATCCGCGAAGCGGTAGCCCTGGCCGAACAGCTGCAACTGGGCGGGCGGCGGGTGGTGCTCTTTGTCGATGAGGTTCACCGCTTCAACAAGGCGCAGCAGGATGCCTTCCTGCCCCATATCGAAAGTGGCCTGCTGGTGTTTATCGGCGCCACC
>JAGOCY010000404.1 GCA_017998495.1 Corallincola sp. | reverse complement strand
GGCCAGCCAGTGACGGTGATGCGCGCCGGAACCAGCGATGAGCCAGCGCCCTGAACCCGCCGCCCTAGCCATTGATGTCCGCGGTCTGAGCAAGCGCTTTGACGGCAAGCTGGCCGTGCGCAATGTCGATCTGCAACTGGCCCGCGGCGAGATTTTCGGCTTTCTCGGCCCCAATGGTAGTGGCAAGACCACCACCATTCGCATGCTCTGTGGCCTGCTGACCCCCGACAGTGGCGAGGGCCAGTGCCTGGGGCTCGATATCCGCCGCGACCAGCGCGCCATCCAGCGCCAGGTCGGCTACATGACTCAGAGGTTCTCGCTCTACGAGGACCTGACCATCCGCGAAAACCTCGAGTTTGTCGCCCGCATCTATCAGATGACCCAGCCCCGCCAGGCGGTGGCTGCGGCCATCGAGCGGCTGGGGTTGGGGCACCGCCAGCACCAGCTGGCAGGGGCCCTCTCCGGCGGCTGGAAACAGCGGCTGGCACTGGCCAGCTGCATGCTCCACCAGCCCCGGCTGCTGCTGCTCGATGAACCCACCGCCGGTGTCGATCCGGCGGCGCGCCGTGACTTTTGGGCCGAGATCCACCAGTTGGCCCATGACGGGGTGACAGTGCTGGTCTCCACCCATTACATGGACGAAGCAGAGCGTTGCACCCGGCTGGCCTACATCGCCTGGGGGCAGCTGCTGGCCAGCGGCACGCCACAGCAGCTACTGGCCGACTGCGGCCTGGTCACCCGGCTGGTGAGCAGTAGCGAACCGGTAATGCTGGCGCGCGAGCTGCAGCGTCAGCCGGAGATCAGTCAGGTGGTGGCCTTGGGCAACGCCCTGCATGTGAGCGGCAGCGATGGCCACCTGCTCGACGCCGCTATTGCCCGGCTGGCACGGCAATGGCCGCTGACGGCTAGCCCAACGGCGACCCGGCTGGAGGACCTGTTTATTCAGCTGATGCAAACCACCGAGGATCAGCGCTGATGAGCCGCTGGCACGACAGCTTTGTGCTCGCCCGCCTGTGGGCCGTGATCTGCAAGGAATTTGTGCAGATGCGCCGCGACCGCCTGACCTTCGCCATGATGGTCGGCATTCCGCTGATGCAGCTGGCGCTGTTCGGCTATGCCATCAACAGCGATCCGCGCCAGTTGCCACTGGCCCTGCGGGCCGGCGAGCTGACCACGCCGGTGCGCAGCCTGATCAGCGCGCTGCAGGTCAGTGACTATTTTGTACTGGTTGCGGTAACGGCCAGCGAGGCCGAAGCCGATCAGCTGCTGGAACGCGGCGAAGTGCAGTTCGTACTGTCGGTCCCGGCCGGCTTTGAACGGGCGTTACTGCGCGGTGAACGGCCGGCGCTGCTGCTGGAGGCCGATGCCACAGATCCGGCGGCCACCTCCAACGCCATCGCGGCCCTGGCTGAAATCAACCGTCTGGCCCTGGTTCCGGATCTCAAAGGGCCGGCTGCTGCCACCCCGAGCCAGCCCCCCTTTGAGTTGCAGATCCATCGCCGCTACAACCCGGCCGGTATCAGTCAGTACAACATTGTGCCCGGGCTAATGGGGGTGATCCTGACCATGACCCTGATGTTGATGACTGCGCTGGGGATCACCCGTGAGCGGGAACGGGGCACGCTGGAGAACCTGCTGGCGATGCCGGTGCGGCCGCTGGAGGTGATGGTGGGCAAGATCCTGCCCTATGTGGTGGTGGGTTATGTGCAGGTGGCGGTGATCCTACTGGCCGCCCGCTACCTGTTTGCCGTGCCTTTTGCCGGCTCACTGACCCTGCTGCTGGCCTGCACCTTGGTGTTCATTCTCGCCAACCTGACCATCGGCATCATGTTTTCCAGCATTGCCCGCAACCAGATGCAGGCGATGCAGATGAGCTTTTTCTTCTTCCTGCCGTCGATCCTGCTGTCCGGTTTCATGTTCCCGTACCGCGGCATGCCGAACTGGGCTCAGGCCATCGGAGAAGTGCTGCCGCTCACCCATTTCCTGCGCATCATTCGCGGCATCGTGCTCAAAGGCAACGGCTGGGAACAGGTGGCCCCTCATGTGTGGCCGATGTTGCTGTTCACCCTGGTGGTGCTGCTGATCGGCCTCAAACGCTATCGCCGCACCCTCGATTAGCGGCGGCCACAGCCTCAGTCGCGGCCCAGCAACTCGCCATAACGTTGGGGTTCAGGCACGCGGTAACGCTCACTCTGATAGGCCCACACCGGCCACAGGGTATAGGCCAGCGCCCGCCGGGCCAGATGGTCATCAACCGCTGCCGCGCTCAGCCCTTTTGCCGTCAACTGAAACTGGGATGGCGGCTGCTGCGGTTTGAGCACCAGCAGCTGATCACCACTGAGCAGGCCGAAGTTATTGTCGTACTGCATCATCGCCCGCTCGGGGCTGTGGCGCTGCAGATCGACCCCGACCATCGGGTGAAAGGTCTCCAGCCCCATCAGCGACAACAACGTTGGTGCCAGATCGATCTGGCTGACCAAGCGGTCATCAAGGCGCGGGGCCAGATCGGCGCCGACAATCACTGCCGGGATATGAAAGCGCTCAAGCGGGATGTCGCTGGCCCCATAAACCCGGGCATCGAGGTCGGCCACCACCAGAAACAGGGTGTTGTGCCAATAGGCTGACTGACGCGCGCGTGCGAAAAACTGCCCCATCGCCCAGTCGGCATAGCGCACTGTGTTATCAACCGTGGCCGGATCGCCGTCGG
>JAGOCY010000030.1 GCA_017998495.1 Corallincola sp. | reverse complement strand
TGCGTGGCCGTGGCAGTCACGAGGGGCAGGCAAGGGTCAAGGATGAACTCCGTCAGTTGTTGCAGTTCCGCCAGATCAACCTGCTGGCGCCTGACTGGCCGGTGAAGGGCGGGCTGGATGCGATCTTCTGTCGCAACGTCATGATCTATTTTGACCGGCCGACCCAGTTGCAGTTATTGGAGCGGCTGATGCCGCTGTTACAGCCGCAAGGGCTGTTTTTCGCCGGCCACTCCGAGAGCTTTGGTCACGCCGGCCATCTGGTGAAACTGATCGGTCGCACCGTCTATCGCCATGCCCGGGTGGCCCCATGAGTCATCAGGAGCCGGTGGCTGCCAACACCTATTTCGACCGCCATCTGAACATGGAGGCGGTCAAGATCCTGCCCGGCGAATACTTCGCCACCACTCGCGATCTGGTGGTGGTGACCGTGCTTGGCTCCTGCGTCTCCGTCTGCCTGCGCGATCGCCGCAGCGGCATCGGCGGCATGAACCACTTTATGCTGCCCGGCAACGACGAGCATTCGCCGGTGTCGATGTCGGCCCGCTATGGTGTGTACGCCATGGAGATGCTGACCAACCAGCTGCTCAAGCTGGGGGCCGATCGTCGCCAGTTTGAGGCCAAGATCTTTGGCGGTGCCAATGTGCTGTCTGGCTTGACCATGGCCAATGTCGGGCCGCGCAACGCCCAGTTTGTCACCGACTATCTGGTCACCGAGCGCATCCCGATCGTTGCCAGCAGCCTGCTCGATATCTATCCACGCAAGGTTTACTTCTTTCCGGCCAGCGGCCGGGTGCTGCTCAAAACCCTCAAGCAGCTGCATAACAGCACCCTGCTCGAACGTGAAGCCGAGTACAGCCTGCGCATCCGTCAGCAGCAGGGCGGTGGCGGCGACGTCGATCTGTTTTAAGGATGACCATGGCCATCAAGGTGTTGATTGTTGATGACTCGGCGCTGATCCGGGAACTGCTCAAGCAGATCTTCGCCACCGATCGCGACTTTGTGGTGGTGGGAGCGGCACCCGATGCCTACATCGCTCGCGAGCTGATCATCAGTGAGGCGCCCGATGTGCTGACGTTGGATGTCGAGATGCCGCGCATGGATGGCCTGACCTTTCTGGAAAAACTGATGAAGGCGCGGCCGTTGCCGGTGGTGATGGTGTCATCGCTGACCGCCGAGGGGGCAGATGCCACTCTGCGGGCGCTGGAGCTGGGGGCGGTGGATTTTGTCACCAAGCCGGCCATCGGCATTCGTGACGGCATGCTGGCCTACGCCGAGGAGCTGAAAGAGAAGGTGCGGGCGGCGGCCAGTTCTCATGTGCGGCGCCGCCGCTCTGGCCCGCCAACCGCCAGTGTCAGCAAGGCCTATCCGCTGCTGGGTACCGAAAAGCTGATCGCCATCGGCGCCTCTACCGGCGGTACCGAGGCGATCAAGGAGGTGCTACTGGGGCTGCCGGCCAACAGCCCGGCCGTGGTGATCACCCAGCATATGCCGGCCGGTTTTACCCGCTCCTATGCGGAACGCCTTAACCGTCTGACCCTGCTGACGGTCGCCGAGGCCCAGGATGGTCAGCGCCTGCTGCCCGGCCACGCCTATATCGCGCCGGGTGATTTTCACTTTGAGATCGCCCGCTCGGGGGCGGATTACATCGCCTGCCTGCATCAGCAGGAGCCGGTCAATCGTCATCGGCCGGCAGTCGATCTGCTGTTTGAGTCGGTCGCCCACTGGGCCGGGGCCAATGCGGTGGCGGCGCTGCTGACCGGTATGGGCAAGGATGGCGCCTTCGGTCTGCGCCAGATCCACGACGCGGGTGGCTATACCCTGGCCCAGGATGAAGCCAGCTGCGTGGTCTTTGGCATGCCACGGGAAGCGATTGCCTTGGGGGCTGCCAGTGGTGTGTTGCCGCTGGAGGAGATAGCGCCAGCCTTGCTGGCCGAGCTGAAGCGCCGCGGCCAGGGTAACCGCGTCTAGGCGCTGATGGGCTGTGCCGCCGTGCAGTTCCGGCCGCTGTGTTTGGCCTGATAGAGGGCCGTATCGGCCGCCTGTTTCAACGCCGTGCTACCGTCATCGTCGCTGACAGTGGTGGCGGCAACACCGCGGCTGATGGTGACCTGGGGATGGCTGGCGGCCGGTGCCGCCTTGAGGGCCAGGGCCTCGACCGCTTTGCCGAGGGCATCGGCAACAATACGGGCGCCATCGACATCGGTGCCCGGCAGCAGACAGATAAATTCTTCACCGCCGTAACGCGCCAGCAGATCGCCGGGACGGCGCAGACAGCGGCGCATGGCCACCGCGATCTGGCGCAGGCAGTCATCACCGGCCTGATGGCCGAACTGATCGTTGTAGAGTTTGAAGTGATCGACATCGATCATCACCAGCGCCAGCGGTTCGCCATTACGGCGGGCGCGGCGCCACTCGACATCCAGCGCTTCATCGAAGCGACGGCGGTTGAATACCCCGGTCAGGCCATCGATAAACGCCATCTGGCGCAGCAGATCCGCCTGGGCCTTAAGCAGCAGGTGGTTGCGCACCCGCGCTACCACGGCCGGGGCGCGAAAGGGTTTGGTGATGAAATCGACAGCACCGGCATCCAGCCCTTCGGCTTCATCCTCGCCGGTGTCACGGCCGGTGACGAAGATCACCGGAATGTCGCGGGTCGCCGGATCGGCCTTGAGCCGTTTGCACACCTCGATGCCATCGATGCCCGGCATGATGATATCGAGCAGCACCAGATCCGGGCGCACCTGGCCACAGAGGGCGATCGCCTGCAGCCCGTCGCGGGCCATGGAGACATCCACGAAGGGTTGCAGAATGTGGTTGAGCAGCTGGATGTTGGTGATCTGGTCATCCACCACCAGCACCCGCTTGCGCTCGCCGGCAAGGACGCTGGCGGCCGGGCTGTCGCTGTAAGGGGCGGCTTGGGTCATGCGTCCGGGTACTCCTGCGATGGGTATTCGGGGGCCAGCAGCGGTTCGATGCGGGCGATGGCGGCAGCATAGTCGCAGCAATCGATCTCGTCCTTGAGCTGGGCAACAAAAGCAGTGAGTGCCGGCTCATCGCCATGGATATCGGCCAGCAGCCGGCTGGCCCCCAGATCGCCCAGTTGCAGCGCCCTCAACAGCTGCATGAGCAGCTGGTGCTGGGCCGGGGTCAGGCGCAGCGGCAGGGTCGCTGGTTGGTTGGACGCCGCCTTGGCGGGTTGCTCAATGCCACTGTTGATGGCGTCGATGGTCGCGGCCAGGGCGTCATCCACCGCCACCAGCTCGGCCGCGTCCGGGTTGGCGTCGCTGCGCGCCCGTTGTTCAAGGAGGGCGGCGGCGGCGGCCAGCTGCTCGGCGCCGATGGTGGCAGCCACCCCCTTGATGCTGTGAAACAGACGCAAGCGCTCGTCAGCCGGTTGCTGCCACAGGCTGGCAGCGGGCGGCAGGCGACCGTACTGCTGGATAAACTGCAACAGCAGCCGCTGATACAGTGCACTGTTACCACCTAGCCGCGCGATCGCGGCGCGGCGATCGAGCAGCGTGTTAGTGACGGGCTTGGCGCTGGCACTGGGTGGCTGCGGGGGCGGAGAGGTGCCCGCAGTCAGCCGGCAGATCACCGCTACCAGCTCCTCCAGGCTGACTGGCTTGCCAATATGGTCGTTCATGCCGGCGGCTAGGCAGAGCTCGCGATCACTGGTCATGGCGTTAGCCGTCATGGCGACTATGGGCAACGCATGCAACTGCAGTTGCTGGCGGATGCGGCGGCTGGCTTCAAGGCCATCCAGCTCTGGCATCTGTAGATCCATCAGCACCAGATCAAAGCGCTCAGGCTGCTGACCAAGGGCGGTCAGAGCCAGCAGGCCATTGGCGGCGATTTCGACGCTGGCCCCCTCCAGGCGCAGCATTTCGGCGGCGACCTGCTGGTTGAGGGGATTATCCTCAACCAGCAGCAGATGGCGACCTGTCAGCCGCTGTGGCCGTCGGCTAGCGGGCGGTGGCACCACCTGCGGCTGCAGGCTGCTGCGCAACTGGTTAAGCGTGACAGGTTTGGTCAGGATCGCATCGACCCGTTGCTGAAGCTGGTTGCCGAGCAGCTCGCGGCCATGGGCGGTGACCACGATCACTCGTGTCGGTTGATGGTTGAGCTGTTGCTCGAGGGTGGCGAGCAGGCTCAAGCCATCCATCTGCGGCATCTGCCAGTCGACCAGCAACGCGGCAAAAGGGCGCTGCTGCTGATCGGCCGTACGCGCCTGCTGCAGCGCCTCGTTGGCATCGCTGCAGGCCGTTACCTCGGCCCCCAACTGCTCGGCCAGCGCCGTCAGTGCTTGCAGGCTGATGGGGTTGTCATCGACCACCAGCAGGCGCCGCCCACGCCAGTCGCTGGCTGGTGGCTCGCGCTCAGCGCCGAGTTGGAGCGGCAGGGTGAAGCTGAATTCGCTGCCTTGGCCCGGGCTGCTGGCAACCCGGATCTCGCCTCCCATCAGCCGCACCAGCTGACGGCTGATCGCCAAGCCGAGGCCGGAGCCGCCAAAGCGGCGGGTGGTGGAGGCCTCAGCCTGGCTGAAGCTGTCGAAGATCTGGGCCAGCTGCTCAGGGGTGATACCGATGCCAGTATCGCGCACGCGAAAGTCGAGGCTCAGATGGCGACCACTGTGGTTGACCACCTGTAGCGCCAGGGTCACGCTGCCACTGGGGGTGAACTTGATGGCATTGCCGACCAGATTGATCAGCACCTGCTGCAGACGCATGGCGTCACCTACCAGCAGCGGCGGCAGCTGTGGGTCGATCTGAAAGCACAGCTCCAGTTCATGGCTGCGTGCGTTGCCGGCTGCGATCACGGCCAGATCGTCGAGCAGGACGTAGGGGTCAAAAGGCGCCTGTTCCAGCGTTAGCCGCCCCGCCTCGATCTTGGCCAGATCCAGCACATCGTTGAGCAACGCTAATAGTGTGCGGCCGGCGCTGTCGATCTTGTCGACATAATCGCGCTGCTGGCTATCCAGCGTGCCTTGTTGCAACAGGTAGGTCAGCCCCAGCACGGCATTCATCGGGGTGCGGATCTCGTGGCTGATATTGGCCAGGAACTGGCTCTTGGCCCGGCTGGCCTCTTCGGCCAGCACCATCGCCCGCCGCAGTTCAGCTTCGGCGCTCTTGCGAATGCTGATCTCTTGAAAGAAGCCATACCAGACCACGGTCATCAGCCCCTGACGTTGGGGCACCGCCTGCACCGCCACCCAGCGTGCCTCACCATCGCCGCTGAGGCGGATCTCCTGATCGATGGTGCTCAGGTCGTCGGCTGAAGCCTCCAGTGCCTGCATCAGGCGCAGGGCATCGTCTCGCTCTACTTTGGCAAACAGCAGGCTGACATCGGCCTCGGCGACGCTCACCGAGAGCTCAAACAGGCTTTCGACGCCGCTGTTGATGAAATTGAACTGATAGCTACCGCTGGCGTCGCGCTCCAGCTCAAACACCACCAAGGGGACTTTGTCGGTCAACGCCCTTAGTCGTGCCTGGCTACGCACCAAGGCGGTGGTGGCCTGACGCTCGGCGGTCACATCCCAGAACAACTCCAGAATGCCGTTGATCTGGTCATTGTCATCGCGCACTGGAACCTTGATGGTGTGCACGATCTGTTGCTCACTGTTGATGCTCAGCTCTTCGTCAAAAGATTCGATCTCGCCTAGCGCCATCACCCGCAGATCATCGGCGCGATACTTGGCGGCCAGTTGTGGGTTGAAAAAGTCGCGGTCGCAGCGCCCCACCAGTTGCTCCGGGGTAACGCCCAGCAGCCGTGCATAGGCGGGGTTAGCGGTCAGGTAGTGACCCTCGCTGTCTTTATAAATGACGTTCAGCGGCAGATGATCTAGCAGTTCTTTCAATCGCTTACGGCTTTGGCTGAGGGCCAGCTCGGCTTGCTTGCGCTCGCTGATGTCGGTGATGTAACCATGCCAGAGCACACTGCCATCGCTCTGACGTTGGGGGGTGGAGTAACCCTCTACCCAGATCTGCCCCCGTTCCGGGTGGTTGACCCGATATTCGCGACGCCAAGGGCTCAGCTGCTGTGCTGAATGCTGCATGCTGGCGGTGACCTGGGGGATGTCGGCGGGCTCAATCACGCTGTAGACAGCGCTGGCGTCATCCACCACCTGGGTTGGGGTGACCCCGTAGATATCCCACAAGCCATCGCTGGCCCAAGGGAAACAACTGCTGCCGTCAGGCCGCAGCTGATACTGAAAGATCGCGCCGGGCACCTGCTGCGACAGTTTGCGCAGCAGTTCGTCGCGCTGGCGCAGGCTGGCCTCGGCGGCTTTGCGCGCTGAGATATCGGTATGGGTGCCGATGATGCGTTCCGGCGCTGCTGACTGCGGCCCATGCACCACCTTGCCGCGATCGAGGATCCACAGCCAGTGGCCATTTTTGTGGCGCATGCGGATCTCGAGGGCGAAGTTGGGGATCTCACCACGAATGTGGCGGTCAATCAGTGCCTGCGCCCGCTGCAGATCCTGCGGATGAACACGGCTGGTCCACTCCTCAAGGCTGTTGCCGATCTCCTCGTCATCGAAGCCGAGCATCGCCTTCCAGCGGTGGGAATAGAACACCTGGCCGCTGGCCATGTTCCAGTCCCAGACACCATCGCCTGAGCCTTCCAGAGCAAAGTTCCAGCGCTCTTCCAGCAGCCGGATGCGCTCTTCGATGGCCCGTCGCTCGGTGATGTCAGAATGGGTGCCGATCACCCGTTGAGGCTGGCCGTTGGCCTGCCACGACACCACCATGCCGCGATCCAGGATCCACAGCCAACGACCATCCTTATGCTGGACGCGGTGCTCACTGACATAGATCGGGGTCTCGCCGCTGAAATGGCGCTGTAGCTCGGCTAGACAGCCGGCAAGGTCATCGGGGTGAACTCGGCTGCTACATTCCTCCAGACTGTTGCCGATCTCATCATCGGCATAGCCCAGCATCGCTTTCCAGCGGGATGAAAAAAACACGGTGTTGCTAACTGCATCCCAGTCCCAGATGCCATCACCCGAGCCCTCGAGCGCAAACTGCCAGCGCTGCTCGGCCCGCGCCAGTTCTGCCGCCGCCTGCTGCTGATCGGCGGCGATGCGCAGGTTAACGATGATCTGGGCGGCGGCTGTCAGCAGCGGCTGCAATTTGTCCGCCAGTTGCTGGTCGTAGCCGCCGGGGCGATTAGCGATGCCGATCATCCCTACCATCACCCCGGCATGCAGCAAGGGTAACCCCAAGTAGCTGCTCATGGCCGGATGGCCCGGCGGCAGGCCGCCGGCCCGTGGGTCGTTGGCCGGGTTGTTGCTGATCACCCGTTCACCACTGCGAATGGTATGGCCAAATAGCGTATGCAGGTTGCGGAATTCGAGGCCTCGCGGTGCATTGCGAGCGTAAAATTCACGGGTTTCGTCGTTCCAGGCGATGTTGGTGATGGCGTGGGTTTTGAGGTAAGGAAGGCCGTTGTCGTCGTCGAGGATCTCACCGATAAAGCCATAAGCACTGCTGGTCAGGGCCAGCAGATCCTGCAGCATGCGATCAAAGGTTTGCTGTCGATCCTGGCTCTGGATGAACAGCTGCTGCAGCCGCGACACCGCTGCCAGCAGGTCGGTGGAGAACTTCAGCTCGGCCTCGGCCCGCTTGCGATCGCTGATATCCACCATCTGTGACACGAAATAGAGTGGTGTGCCGTTGCCGTCGCGCACCAGTGACACCCCGAGCAGCGCCCACACGATACGCCCATCACCGGCGATATAGCGCTTTTCCATCTGGTAGTTGTCGCGCTCGCCGGCCAGCAGGCTGCCGACCTCGGCCAGATCGGCGCGCAGATCGTCGGGGTGAGTGATGCTTTGGAAATCGGTGGCCAGCAGCGCTTTTTCGCTGTAACCGAGCATGGTGCACAGCGCCCGGTTGACCTGCAGCCACTTGCCATCCAGGGCCACAATGGCCACGCCATTGGTGGAGGTGGCAAAGGCACCGCGAAAGCGGCGCTCGCTGTCGGCCAGCTTGCGCTCATGCAGCTTGCGCTCGCTGATGTCGACGGCGTTACCCAGAAAACCGCTGATCTCGCCCCGCTCGTTGCGAATGGCGCTGACCGACAGTAGCACCGGCACCCGCTGGCCGTCTTTACGGATGAAGGTCCACTCATGCTCATTGGCCAGCCCCAACCGGGACTTGGCGACAAACACCTCGAAGCCGGGTTCGAGGGGCAGCCCCAGCTCGCGCCCAAATTCGGCGGCCCGCCGCATCACTTCATCTGGATCGTGGAAACGGGCGGGGGTGGCACGGCCGATCAGCTCGCCGGCGCCGTAACCCAGCAGCCGCTCGGCTGCCGGATTGAAGATGGAGATGATGCCATCGATATCGGTGGCGATCACGGCGTGGGCCGCATGTTCCACCACCTGCTGGTTAAGCAGGGTGATCTGCTGTAACGCCTGCTGTTGGGCCATGCTGCTGCTGATATCGCGTAGCAGGCCAACGAAATGGCGGCTGCCAGCCAGCATCACCTCGTTGATCTTGACGCTCAGGGCAAACAGGCTGCCGTCGCGGCGGCGCCCTGTGGTCTGGCGCTCTTGGCCGATAACCCGAGGGCTGTTGCTGGCCAGATAGCGCTGCAGATGCAGGTCGTGGTCCTGGGCATCGCCTTCGCTCATCAACAGTCGCAGGTTCTGACCGATCAGTTCATCCAGGCGGTAACCAAAAATACGGGCGGTGGCGGCGTTGGCCTGGACAATGCGGCCACGCTCATCGGCGGTGATCACCGCATCATCCAGATGATCCAGCAACACTTCGAGCATGTTTGAGGAGAGTGTGGTGGTCATCGCGCCGGCTGTTGGTCTGATCTCTGGATTTGAGTCTAACCATCTGTTCCGGCGGGGCCAATTGGGCTCGCGAAACTGTGCAGCAAGGTAGAAAACGGGTCTCTCCGGTGTAAGCTCATCGCCAGTGACCAGCCCCGGGCGTTAGCCATGCCGCTATTTGACAGCCACTGTCACCTCGATTTTGCCGAGTTCGATGGCGACCGGGCCGCGTTATGGGCGCAGTGCCGGGCCGCCGGCATCGAGCGGCTGCTGATCCCCGGCGTCTGTCTGGCTGACTTCCCCCGTCAGGCGGCAGTGGTCACCAGCTGTGGCGGCACTGTGGCCGCATACGGTTTTCACCCCTGGTGGCAGCACCAGCATCAACCTCAGCATCTGCACCAGCTGGCCGGCTGGCTGGCCCGCCCCGACTGTGTGGCGGTGGGGGAGTGCGGGCTGGATCTGGCCATCGACGCTGCCGATCTGGCGTTGCAGCGGCAGCTGCTCAGTGCCCAGCTGGCGCTGGCGGTTGACTTCAACAAATCGGTGATCCTGCATGTGCGCCAGGCCCACGAGCCGCTGCTGGCCCTGCTCAAAGGGTTCCGTTTGCCCAAGGGAGGCGTGCTCCACGCCTTTTCTGGCCCGCCTGAGCTGGCGGCGCAATATGCCCGCCACGGCCTCAAACTGGGCATTGGCGGCACCATCAGCTACCCGCGGGCGACCAAGACCCGGCGCACTGTGGCTGAAGTCCCTATCGATTGGCTGGTGCTGGAAACCGATGCCCCGGCCATGCCGCTGGCCGGTTATCAGGGTCAGCGCAACAGCCCGCTGCAGCTGCCGCTGGTGCTCACCACCCTGGCGGCACTGCGCGATGAGCAGCCGTTAGCCC
>JAGOCY010000029.1 GCA_017998495.1 Corallincola sp. | reverse complement strand
GGCCGAGCAGCAGGGTTATGTGTCCACGCTGTTTGGTCGCCGTCTCTATTTGCCCGAGATCCGCTCGCGCAACGCCGGGCGGCGCAAGGCGGCCGAGCGTGCTGCCATCAACGCGCCGATGCAGGGCAGTGCCGCCGACATCATCAAGCGGGCGATGCTGGCGGTGCAGCAGTGGATCGATGATGAGGGCGGTGGCAAGGTACGGATGATCCTGCAGGTTCACGATGAACTGGTATTCGAAGTGCGTGACGACGTTATTGACTGGGCGCGTGCGGCCATCGTCAGCCGTATGCAGAAGGCGGCAGAACTGGCGGTACCGCTGCTGGTGGAGGCTGGCGTTGGCGCCAACTGGGACGACGCCCATTGAGCAGTGGTCGGATCTCAATGGCCATTTGGTGCTGGGTTACCTAACTGGCTTTCATTTGAGACATAGATCACGTATTGTGGGCGGGTAGGGTACAGAGGCTTGATGTTCTATCTCGCCTTCCTTTGGCGGCGCTTTTTCGCTGCCAACCGACCCCGAAGCGATGCTTCGGGGTTTTTTTATGGCCGCGCCCCGCGAACTTGAGCCATATCAACCAAGCCCCATTTATCAAGGCCTGTCGCTTGGTGGCGGCAGGTCATGGCCGTATAGTCAGGGCGTACCGAACATCCATGGTCGGTGCTCAACGGGTCCGCGAGGGTCCGGGATTAGCTTCTCCCCATAGCTATTTGCTTGTTGTTTCGACCGGCGGCTGACCAGCCACCGGTCTTTTTTTGTCTGTATTTTGTAGTTTTATTACAATGATAAAAATTTTTCTGCCGCTGGCGAACTTTCATCCTGCACCGCCGGTCTGATGTTATGTATCGGAAAGTGCTTCTTGAACGACTCCCTTTGCGTAAGACGGCCACCCCATTCTCGGGTGGCCTTTTTTTATTTTCCGCCTGCCTCTCCAGTGGCAAAAAAAAGCCCGCGTCCTTAGGGCGCGGGCTAGCGGCAGCAGGTGCTTGGATCAGAGCGGGCTGATGCGAACCACCGCCTCTTTGCCGGAGATGTGGATGCTCAGGCGATAGTTACCAGGCGGGACGTCGATGATGGCGTTACCCACCCCCGGGCGGTTGCCCAAGGTCATGCTGTTGGCTGTAGTGAGCACTCGACCGCCGCCCAAATTGGCGTCGCGGTAGTCCTGGGTGGCCAGCTTGTACTCAATCCGACCATCTACGGCTCCTGTCCACTCGTAGCTGTTGGGGCCGGTTTGCACCAACGGCTCGGTGACTCCCCAACCGTTGGCGCTGCTGCGCAGGTAGATGGTGGGGCCAGGGGTGAAGGTGGCCGGGGCCAGCGTTAGCAACGGTTTGTTGCTGCCTTGCGAGATGAGCGACAGCTGATAATTGGCGGCGCTGCTGATCTCTACGCCAATGCTGCCATCAGCGGCCGGGAAATGGGGAACGCCAGCGCTGATCACCAGATCTTTGTAGCCAAACGCCTGCTTGGTCGGGTCATCCGGGGTGATGCGTAACTGGTGCTTGCCCGCTTTCAGCTGCAGCGTGGCGTGGTAGGCGCCATCGGCATAGATCAGCGGCTGGCTGCCGGCGTCGCTGCTGATACTGGCATATTGGCCCAGCGCGGCGATCACGGTGCCGCCAGCGACCACGGGGGCGACAGCGGCACTGGCTTTGGCCCCGCTGCTGCTTGCCGGCGCCGAGGCCCGGCTGGCTGAAGCGGGGATAAAGTCGATCTCTTTGACGTCGCTCAGGCGGATGGCCGGCGTTTTTACCAGCACCCGCGTCGGGGTCTTGTACCAGCCTGATTCGCTGTTATTGAGAGCGGACTCGCTGCTCATCTCCGGCAGTGGCTTGCCGTTGAGGGTGACGTTGTTGATCGGTGCCTGGGTGACCAACACCACGCGATTGACTCGGCTGACCGGCATGCGGTTGTAGCGGCCACGCGGGTTGTGGATCACCAGCTCGGTACGCCCATCTTTTTGCTTCACGTCGATATCGGTCTCCATCGATTCTTTTTTCTGGTAATCGGTGGTTTCGCCGTCATCCTCGATCATGGTCATTTTGTGCTTGCCATCTTGCGGGTAGATGCGCAGCAGCAGATTGGACTCCAGGGTGCCGTTGGCCTTCTGGCCATCGACAGTCAGGGTCTGGTCGTCGACATATTGGCCCGGGATCATCGCTCCCTGGCGGGCAAACAGCGGCAGACGATAGATGCCGTCGTGATAGAGAGGGATAGGACCAACCCATTCGCCCGCGCTCTTGTAGCGTTTGTCGCTGTGGTAGTCATACCATTCCCCTTCCGGCAGATAGACCATGGTGTCGCGGGCATTGGCCTTGGCCACGACCGCGACCAGCAGGTCCTTGCCGATCATCTTCTGGCTGCCCAAGGCACGGGTACCCGGGTCGCTCTGGAAGTGATAGACCAGTGGTGACACCACCGCCTCACCCGTGCGCCAGGCCGTGTGGGCCAGGGAGTAATAATAGGGGGCCAGTTCATAGCGCAGGCGCAGGTTGGCCAGGTTGCTGGCCAGGTTGCCGACCTTGTCTGGCGCTGACTGGTTGCTGTTGCTCAGGTTCTCGACGTGCGGGCGCAGCGGCACATCGAGCATGGCGCTGGCGGCAAACCACTGGGTGTAAGTGTCATTGAGATCGCCTTTGAGGGCTTCACGGCGGAAACCGCCAACGTCAGAGCCAAAATAGTCAATACCTGACAGGCTCATGTGCATCTGGGCGTTGAGATGGGCGGCGAGGTTAGTCAGATCACTGCCAATCTCGCCTGACCACATCGCCACCCCATAGCGCTGGGAACCCGCACTACCAGAGCGGCTGAGCTGGAACGGCCGGTTTTTGTGGCCGTTGCGCTTGTAGCCTTCGGCGATGCTGCGCGACCACAACAGGTTGTACAGGTTGTGGACGGCAGCGTGGGTGTTGGCACTGCCACGGCCCACGGCAACACCGGCATACCAGCCGTTGGTGTCGTACATGGCCGGTTCACCCAGATCGGTCCAGTGATAATTGACGCCGGCTTTGACCAGCGATTCACGTCGCCAGTCGTGCCAGAAGTCGGCGCCTTCGCGGTTGGAAAAATCGAGCATGCTGCCCTTGCCCCACCAGGGATTGTCCTGCAGATAGACAGGATCGCAGGGGTAAGGGCACTGGCGGACCAAATAACCTTTGGTGCTCAGGGTCAGATATTCCGGCAGGCGGCGGCCAATGTAAGGTTGCTCGATCAGGCCAATGGCGATGCCGCTTTTGTCGCGCAGCTGCTTGAGCTTGGTTTCGGCGTTGGCGAAGTTGCCGTTGTCCCAACGCATCGAGCCCATCTTGGTGTTGTCGGAATTGGCGGTGACGCCGCCAAACCATTGCAGGTCAAGAAAGGCGCCGTCGACCGGGAATTTGTTGCGGCGCAGGCTGTTGAGCTTGTCCTCCAACTCCTGCCAGTTATCGAAACCATATTCCGACAGCCACATGCCGAAGGCTTTCTTGGGCGGCACCGGGGGACGACCGGTTAAATCCAGATAGGTGCTACGCAGACTGGGGAGATCCTCGCCGCCAATCAGGTAGACCCGCAGCGCTTCGCCGGCTGATTTGACCGTGTAGGGGTCGCGGCTCAGATCCCAGCTCTGGGCGTAGGGGCTGTCGACAAACAGGGCATAGTTCTGTTTGCCCTGGCCCAGCATGTAAGCGATCGGGATCTGGGTATTGGCGACAGCGCCGCCCCCCTGAGCGACCAGCGCGTTACCAAAGCTGCTGCCGGGCTTGCGGCTCTTGCCGCTCCAGTCGCCATCGATGGTGCCGGGTTCCGGGTGCTGCTGGCCAAGGCCATAGACATGGTGGAATGACTCGCGGCTGAAGCTGAGTGTCATCTCTTTGTTAGTAAGATCGGCCGGGCACAGGCGGGTCAGCCGATAGGCCGGCTGTTGGCGGATGTCGGTCACATCAATACACAGATTGCTACCGTCGACCTGCAGATTAAGGGTTTTGGTCTTGAGAACGTTGCCGCCAGTCGGCGTGGTGATGCCGGCGTAATCGGTACGCGCCACCATCGGTGTGCTGGGGATCAGCGGTTGCTGGGGGGCATTGTTGGCTGACCATTCGATATGGACCAGATCATCCTGCAACAGCTGAATGGCCAACACTTGATTGCCGCTGGTAATGCGATAAGTAGAGGCGGCATGGGCGCCGAGGCTGGCTGCAGCCAGCACCAAGAAAACCGGCAGGTTGTTAAGCTTCACAACAGGGCTCCTTCGCAAACCCCGGATGGTCTACGTTTCTGTTTGATTTTACTAGAAGGTGACTGCCGAGCGCAGGAAAGGCGTGGACCGGCGCTGCAATCTTGAAGTACATCGCACTTTACGCACGCAGCTTTGATGATCCGCTGCTCATCCCTGTGTCACCATGTCAACCCGTTGGCAACGTCGATGGACCAGCAAGAATGAGACCAGTCTGCATCAGCCTGCTGTTGTTGTCCTTTTCAGCCTCAGTATGGGCGCTACCGGAAGAGGCGCAGGTGATCGATCGCACTCTGACGGTCTGCCTGGACCGCTCTGACAGTGACCGTAAGCGGTTGGATTGCCTTGATGAGGCACGTGATGACTGGGAAGAGCTGGTTGAGGAGCTGAGCGAAGACGTCGACGATGCCCTCCTCAAGCAGCGGCTGCATGACCAGCAGCGCTGGCATCTGCGGCTGGATGCCCAGTGGCAAAGCTATCGCACCACCACCCTGACCGGGATAGCGCAGGCCTGTGGTCAGCGCTGCCTGCGCAATCAATTGGAAACCGATCTGGAACTGCTGCGTCAGCGTGCGCAACAGCTGGCTGCTGAGCTGGCCGCCCTCGTGCCTGCTTCGGCTCGCTGACGATGGAGTACCTCATGATCCGTGCTGACAAGCCAGATGTTGTTGGCCGCAGTAGTCGGTATGGGCTGTTGTGGCTGTTGGTCCTGTGGCTGTTGACCGCCTGCGGCGGTGGTGGCGGGGGCGCCGGCAGCGTTGAGCCACCGCCAGCGGCGGTGCCAGCCCTAAAATGGCAGCTGCCGCAAACGCGCATGGATGGTAGCCCTCTGGATGCAGCGGAGATTGCCGAAATTGAGATCTGGTATCAACGGGTGGGAGAGGGCGAGCCACAACTGCTCACCCAAATTGCGGGTGATGCCACTCACTATGTTCCGGACGAGTTAACGGCAGGCCGTTATCGCTTTCACCTAGTGGCGGTTGATATGCACTGGATGCGCAGCGAACCCTCAGCGGCGCGTGAGCTGGTGGTGCCGTGATCTGTTGCGCAAGGTCAACCCGAATCGCAGTTTAAGGTTGCTGTCGGGCGGTTAACTCGTTTAGCCTCTCCATCCGCCAGATCTGCCGCGGTATGAGCGGGTCGGCGTTGCAGCTTCCAACTTTTTTCTTTTGGAGTGCACACGGATGTCGATGGAGATGACGACATTACCGCTCGCTACCGCGCGGCGCGGCCTCTTGGCCGCGCTCCTGTTGTCGCTGACGCTCACTGCCTGTGGCGGCGGCGGTGGCGATAGCGCCGCACCTGGCGCACAGCCCGCCGAGCCGGTGATACCTGATACGCCAGCGCAGCCCAGCGAGCCGTCACCCTTGCCCCCTGCCACTGACAGCGCGACCGACACCGGCGCCAACGATGGTGGCGCATCGCCGCCAGCTGGCGAGCCCGCCGTTGACACCGAGCCGTCCCCGCCGATCGCCGGGCCATCCATGCCTGACGCCGGTACCGCTCCGCCTGCCCCTGAGCCAGTGGTGGATAATGCTGGACCTGACAGCGAGACGCTGCCGCCAGTCGTTGGTGGTGATAGTGGATCGACACCCGAGGCGCCTGTGGCCGGTGTGGGGAGCGACAGCGATAACCTCGATGAGCTGTTCGGCGATGACGTCACGGGCGGCGAGCCGATTGAAGAGGTGGTGATCGACGTTGAGCAATCACCCGCTATCGACGGCGATCCGGTTAGTGACCCTGAGCTCATTGCTGAGACGCCATTGGAACCCATTGATGAACCCTCTGTTATCGATGAGCCGGTGACCGAGGGTGAGCTGGTTAGCGAAACCCCACCAGCGGCAACGCCGGGCGATTTGGATGGCTTGTTTGGTGACGGTACTGAGCTGGCTACGACCGATGCGCTGCAGAATCAGGTCAGTCCTCGCGAGTTGCGCTGGGAACTGCCGTCCCAGCGCGTGGACGGTTCGCAGCTGAGCCGTCAGGAGGTCAAGGCGATAGAGCTATGGGGCGGGCCGGCCAATCAGCAGCTGCAAAAATGGGCGACCCTGGCGCCGAGTACCCAGTACTACAACCTGTCCCAGGCGCCTAAAGGGGTGTATCGCTTTGCTCTGGTGACTGTCGATCAGGATGGTTTGCGCAGCGATCCCTCGGCTCCCGTGATCCGTGACCTGCGCTAAGCCAGTGGCGCTGACCTTGGCTACACTGCAGCCGAGGTCTTAGCCGCTGGCCATTCATGCATTCATGTCGCTCCACCCTGCTGACCGCTCTGGTACTGCTTACCCTGGTAGCGGCCACAGTGGTTGCCGATCTGACCATCACCAGCGAGCTGCTGGTCAAGGTCGAGCAGCGCTATGGCGCCACCGCCAGACAACGGCTCGGCGCGCTTCATAACCAATTGCAGCAGCTAGGTGACAGCAGCCCGCTGGTCCAGCTGAAGGCGGTCAATGCCCATTTCAACAGTTACAGCTTCCGTTCCGATCAGGAGCAGTGGGGGCGCGTTGATTACTGGGCGACACCCTTTGAATTGATGGCTGCAGGTGCTGGCGATTGCGAAGACTTTGCTATTGCCAAGTATTTTGCCCTGCGTAGTCTCGGTATCGGCGATGAGCAGTTACGGTTGATGTATGTGCGGGCGCGTACCGCCAACCTTAACCAGGCACATATGGTGCTGGCTTACTATCCCCTTGCAGATGCCGAGCCTCTGGTGCTTGATAATCTGGTGCCAGAAATTCTGCCAGCCTCGGCCCGCCGTGATCTGCAGCCGGTTTACAGCTTTAACGGTCGCGGTTTGTGGCAGGCCAAGGCCCGTGGGCTTGGCAAATCCATTGATAGTGGCGATGGTGGCGTGCCCCAGTGGCAGGATCTGCTCACCCGCATTGAACGTGGTGAGTAGGCGTTTGGTATAGGAGAGAACATGACCTTCAAGTTCCGCGTCTTTCTGATCCTGGTGGTGGTGGTGGTGATCAGTGGTGGGCTGCACCTGCAGCAACAGCTGGAGAGCACCCGCAGCTATCTGGAATCCCAATTGGGCCAAAGCGCCCAGGACGCCGCCCACCATGTTGGCATGTGGCTGCAGGACCCGCTGGCGGCCGAGGATCTGGTGCTAGTGGAGACGCGGCTGGCGGCCTTTTTCGACTCCGGCTACTACCAGACGGTGCGGCTTAGCCGCCTTGACGGCAGTGTGCTGTTTGAGCGCCAGACGACCGAAGCGCTGGACCGTACTCCCGACTGGTTTGTGCGTCTGCTGCCGATCACCCCGGCCACCCAGAGTAGCGAGATCAGCGACGGCTGGCGGCGCATCGCCCTGATCGAGGTGCGCGGCAACGCCGGTCTGGCCTATGCCCATTTGTGGCGGGCAGCAGTTGAAACCGTATCAACCACCACCTTGGTGGCCTTTATGGCGCTTGTACTGGGGTTACTGATGCTGACCTGGGTACTGCGCCCCCTGCGGGAGATGGCATTGCAGGCTGAAGCGATCGGGCGCGGAGAGTTTCCGCAGATCGGCGAGGGGCGTCGTCCGCCTGAATTTGCGGCGGTGGTCAGCGCGATGAACCGTATGACCCAGACCGTGCAGCGTACCTTTGCCAACCTCAGCCAGCAGGCGGAGCGCTTTCGTGAAGAGGCCTACCACGACGCCGAAACCGGCCTCGGCAACCGGCGGGCGTTTGAGGCTGCATTGGATCGCGAGCTGCTTGATGATCAGAGCCCCAACGGTGCCCTGCTGCTGGTGAACCTGGTGCAGCTGGAAGCCTGGCGCCAGCAGCGTGGCGGCGGGGCTGTGGTTGCCGCTATTCGTCAGGTGGCGGAGCTGGTGGCTACCCTGGCCAGCGACCAGCACGGCCGCGCTTTCCGCCCCAATATGGGGGAGTTTGCCATCATCCTGGAGCTGGATGACTGTGTGCGCCTGGGGCAGCTGGCAGAGCAGCTGGCGGCCCGCTGTGCCGCAGTGCTTGGGGTTGATGATGTGGCCGTGGTTGGCACCAACTACATCACTGGAGAGCAGCGCAGCGCGGTGATGATGCGTCTCGACAGCGCCCTCCGCCAGCGCGGCGACGGCCATGGCGAGCGCATCGTGGTGGCCGGGGGGCAGCGCGCCGCCACTGACAGTAGTGGCAACCGCCGCGACCAGATCCGGGCGCTGCTGGCTGGCGATCTGTTGTCGCTGCAGGCGCAGCCGATTGTCCATCCAGCGGCTCGCCATCAACCCTTGATGCATGAAGTACTGCTGCGTTTTGGTGATGGCAGTGCCGGCCTGACCCTGGTTGATCTGCTATCGGAAGTTCACCGTTTCGGGCTGGCGGCAGAGCTGGATCGACGGGTGATCCAGCTGGCGATGCAGCAGCTGCTGAGCTTGGCGGAAAGTACCCGGCTGGCCATCAACCTGATGCCGGCGTCATTGGCCGATGAGAGCTTCCTGCAGTGGCTGGATCTCACCTTGCAGCGTCAGCCGGCCCTGGCGCGGCGCCTGGCATTCGAGGTGCCGGAAACGGCTATTGCCCGCAGCAAGCCTTTGGTGGTGCAGCTGGCCAGGATCCTGGCGGCCCACCACAGCGGTCTGACCATTGAGCATGTGGGCGTGGCTGCTGCACCTTTTATCTATCTGCGCGATCTCAAGCCCCAGCGCATCAAGATCGATGGCCGCTATCTGCGCGCAATCCCGGATGAAAAGGAGAAGTGGCAATTTATCCGGGCACTGATTCAGATGGGGCAGGGGTTGGGCATCGCCGTCCTGGCCGAGCAGGTGGAAAGCGAGGAGGAGCTCAATCAGCTGGCAGCCCTGGGCATCGATGGGGTGCAGGGTTACGGTGTGGCCCGCCCGGCAGCACTGGATAAAGTTGGCTAAGCACGGGTTGCCGAGTGGCGACAACTGTGGATGGCCGGGTTAGGCTGAGGCTCCTGACAATGGTTGGTGGCGGACGGACGCGATGACCCTGGGCGAAATTGGTTACTGGCTGGCAACGGCGGCCTTTGTGCTGTTGACCGCGTTGTTGTGTACCGCGCCGCTGACCAATTTGCCTGCGCGCCTGATCCGCCTGTTTGCGGCTATGGCCGCAGTGTGGGCGGTGGCCAACGGCTGGATGCTGGCTGCGGGCCAGGGTGGTCTGGCTCTCATTCTGGGCATCGAGATGTGGCGCAACCTGCTGCTGCAGCTGGCCCTGCTGGCCCTGCTGCGCGGCTCTCGGGGCTGGCGTGAGCTGCGGCGTGAGCGCCTGCTGGTGCCGGCAGCATTGCTCTGGCTGCTGCCCCAGCTGGCGCTGTTTTTGCCATTGGGCGGCGTTGACTGGCTGCGCGGCATGGTGTTTGCCGGGTTACTGGGCCAGACCCTGCTCACCCTGTTTCTGGTGGAGCAGAACTTTCGGCTGCTGCCGGATCAGGCGCGCCACCCTTTTCTGCCGTTTATGCTCGGTGTGGGCGCGGTCTTGGTCTTTGACTTCGTGCTTTATGCCGAGG
>JAGOCY010000403.1 GCA_017998495.1 Corallincola sp. | reverse complement strand
CTGTCACTAAAAACAAGCTCTAAGGATAGCAGTGGTACGCTAACCACGTGTGATCGGATCGTTACTGATAGTAAGAGGGCGATTGGGGATCGGGGCGGGTCTTGAAGCGTCGGTGCAGCCACATGTAATGGCTGGGCTGGCGCAGGATCTGCTCTTCCAGCAGCGCGTTGATGCGGCGGGCATCACTGGCTGCATCGCCGCTGGGGAAATCCTGCAGCGCGGGCAACAGCTCCAGCACATAGCCCTGGCTCCCGGGCAGGCGGCGCTGGACAAAAGGCACGAGCAGGGCACCGGAGAGTTTGACCAAGGCTGAGGTGGCGGTGACCGTGGGACAATCAGCCACGGCAAAGAAGGGCACAAAGATCGAGGAGCGGCGACCGTAATCCTGGTCCGGCGCATACCACAGCCGGGCACCACCTTTGACGGCGCGCACCGCTTCACGGATATCGTTTTTGGCGATCAGGCTGGCGCGGCCACGGGTGCGGCCGTGGAACTGCAGCCACTCAATCACCGGGTTCTTGTTAGGGCGATAAAAGCCAACGCCAGGATGATCAAGGGTGAAGATCGCCGCTCCCACCTCCAGCGTTAGAAAGTGAAAGGAGAGGAAGATGATGCCGCGGCCCGCGGCCTCAGCCGCCTGCAGATGCTCCAGCCCCTGGATCTGCATCACCCGGCGCAGCCGCCATTCGGGCCACCACCAGGCCATGCCGGTTTCAAACAGGGCAATGCCGGTGTTGGCGTAATGGTCGCGTAGCCAAGCCTCGCGCTCATCAGGATTCTGGTCAGGAAAGCACAGCTCCAGATTGCGGCGGGCGATCGCCACCCGCTCGCGGGCGACCACGGGCAGCAGCCAGCCAATCGCCCGGCCCAGCCACAACAGCACGACAAAGGGCAGCAGCTGCACCGTTAGCCATAACAGGGCGGCGCCCAGCCAGTGGGGCCAGTAGCGTGGGGCAAAATGGGCGATGGTAAGGCGAGGTTTGGCAATGGACACGACAGCTCCTGATCCAGTCTGAGGACGGGCGCGGTCATGGTCAGCGCCGGTCAGCCCGACTAGAATAGCGCGGTATTTTCCAAAACCTAATGGTGTGCCATGACCTTAGCGCTGCCTGACTATAACCGTGCCCGTGTTCTGGTGGTGGGTGATGTGATGCTGGACCGCTACTGGCATGGGCCGGCGCGGCGCATTTCGCCCGAAGCGCCGGTGCCGGTGGTTAAGGTGGAGCAGCAGGAGCAGCGGGCGGGCGGCGCCGCTAACGTGGCCCTCAACATCGCCTCGCTCGGCGGCCACGCCACCCTGCTCGGGCTAGTGGGTGACGATGAAGCGGCCAACGCCCTCGAAGCCTCGTTGCGCGGTCTTAAGGTGACCACGGCGCTGGAGCGCCATCCGACCCTGCCCACCATCACCAAGTTGCGGGTACTGGCCAGCCATCAGCAGCTGCTGCGTCTCGATTTTGAGGAGTCGTTTCACGATGCCGATCCGGCGCCGCTGCAGCAACGTTTTGAAGCACTGCTCGACGGCATCAGCGTGGTGGTGGTGTCCGATTACGACAAGGGCACTCTGGCCGGGGTGCGCGGCCTGATCCAGGCTGCCCGGGCTCGCGGTATCGCGGTGCTGGTCGACCCCAAGGGCAAAGAGTTCGATAAATACAGTGGTGCCACGCTGCTCACCCCCAATATGGGTGAGTTTGAAGCAGTGGTTGGCCGATGCCGTGACGATGCTGAGCTGGCCGCTAAAGGCCACGCCCTGCGCGAGAAACTCCATCTTGATGCACTGTTGGTGACCCGCGGTGAGCACGGCATGACCCTGCTCACCCGCGATGGTGGCGAATTCCACCAACCGACCCGAGCGCGCGAGGTTTTTGATGTGACTGGTGCTGGCGACACGGTGATCGCCACCCTGGCCGCGTCGCTGGCAGCGGGCAGTGAGCTACCGGTAGCCTGCGCCCTGGCCAACGCCGCTGCTGGCGTGGTGGTCGGCAAGCTGGGCACTTCGACGGTATCGCCGCTGGAGTTGGCGGCCGCTGTCGGCGGGGCGCTGGAAAGCGGCTTTGGCGTGGTCGGCGAGGAGCAGCTACTGCTGGCCGTGACCATGGCCAAGGCGCGGGGCGAAAAAGTGGTGATGACCAACGGTTGTTTCGACATCCTCCATGCCGGCCATGTCGCTTATCTCAACGAAGCGCGCAAACTGGGCGATCGCCTGATCGTGGCGGTCAACGATGATGACTCGGTGCGCCGCCTCAAGGGCGATGGCCGCCCGGTTAACCCGGTGGATCGGCGCATGAGCGTGCTGGCCGGGCTGCAGGCGGTGGACTGGGTGGTGCCCTTTGGCGAGGACACCCCGGCCCGGCTGATTGGCCGGGTGCTGCCGGATCTGCTGGTCAAGGGCGGTGACTACCAGCCGGATCAGATCGCAGGTGCTGATGCGGTGTGGGCTAATGGCGGCGAAGTGCGGGTGCTGCGCTTCCTCGATGGCTGCTCCACCACCGAGATCATCAACGCGATTCGCCGCCAGTAAGGGCAGCTGATGCTGTGTCGCTGGGGCTACCGGCTGCTGGTCACCCTGCTGTTACCGCTGGCCCTGCTGTGGCTGGGCTGGCCGCGCCGGGGCATGCCCCGGGTTGGCAGGCGACTGGCTGAATATCTGGGTGGTGGGGCGCAGGTCGCTGGTCGCCCGTTGTGGCTGCATGCGGCCAGTGTCGGTGAGGTTAATGC
>JAGOCY010000402.1 GCA_017998495.1 Corallincola sp. | reverse complement strand
TGCGGGCCCGCGCCAGCTCACCCCGCAGCACCAGCGAGGCACGCTGGGTGAGCAGTTCAAAGCCGAGCAGAAAACGGTGCAGCCAGCGCGCCCCGGCCCACCCCAGGGCCGCCACCAGCAGCACGGCACCAACCAGCGCGGCCCAAGCCGCGCCAGTAAAGGGCAGCCGGAAGAACGGCTCCACCACCACCATCGCCACCTTCAGCTGCGGCGCATTCTGCAGGCTGAGATTGAAACTTCGGGTGGCCGGATCATCCTGGGCACTAGTGCGGTAGTGATAGAGCACCCGCTCGCCATCCATCAGGGTGAATTCGCGCACCTCCTGCAGTTTGAGCAGAGGCGGCAGCCAGGCGTCATAACTGGCCAGCGGCTGACTGGCGGTGGTCGCCACTTCGGCCAGCAGCGCCGACAGACGCTGGCGTTGATGTTCATCTGCCACCTGGCGCAGCACCAGCGCCGAGGTGAGCAACAGCAGCAGCGCCGTCGCGGCAAGACCAATAATCCAGAAGGCGGTCAGTTTGCGAGTCAAGGTCATGGCCGTATTCCTTTACAGAAGCCAGAAACAGAGCGCTTGGGCAGGAACGCCCGAAAAGTATAGGCAGCGGGCATGAGGCCCGTGGCGCCATTTGGCCCCGCCACCCGCGCCGCTGTCAAACGCCACGGCGCAGGTCTGACCGAGGTTGGTGAGCTGCATCCCACTGCCACAACAGAACCGGAGCGGGGCCACATCAGCACTGCGCCTCAGCAGTTTGATGGTGCTCACACATCCATCAGCTGTCATCCGACCAGACTTGCCAACCCCCTGAATCGTCGGTGCTAATGGAGACGCCCGCACATGGACGTTACTGCGTTGGTGCCGTACCGCCATGGCCTCTTACCGACACGGAGTCACCCATGACCTTACTGCCCCGCCTGCTACTGCCCGCCGTTATCCTCTCCCTCAGCGCCTGTGGCGGTGGTGGGAGTGGTGGCCGTGATGAACCACCGCCCCCCCCAGGGCCGACCCACAGCGATACCCTCGATCTGAGTCCGGTCACCAGAGTTGACAGCCCCAGTCCGCTGCCGGCCAACTGGCAGCGCGATGGGGTGTTCATGGAGATCTTCGTCCGTAGCTATGCCGACAGCGATGGTGATGGCTATGGCGATTTCAACGGCCTGACCAGCAAGCTCGACTACCTGCAGGAGCTGGGCATCACCGGCATCTGGCTGATGCCGATCAACCCCAGCCAGGACAACGACCACAACTACGCAGTGACCGACTACCGCGCCATCCACCCCCACTACGGCTCGCTCGACGATTTCCGCAACTTTCTGGACGAAGCCCATGAGCGCGGCATCGGCGTGATCATGGATTACGTCATCAACCACAGCGCTGCCACCAACCCGCTGTTTCTCGATTCGCGCGAAAATCTCGGCGGTAAGCGCAGCTGGTACAGCTGGAGCGATACCCCGCCCGCCTGGGTCCAACCCTGGGATCCGGGCACCCCAGCCTGGCGCCTAGACGCGACCGGCGGCAGCAGCTATCTGGCGGTGTTTGATCCGATCATGCCCGACTTCAACCTGACCAACCCCAGCGTCGTCGACTTCCACCACAACAACCTGCGCTTTTGGCTCAACCTTGGGCTCGACGGCTTCCGCTTCGATGCCGTGTCTCATATGTTCGATGCCAACGGCGCGCTAGAGGGCGATCCGCGCAACTACCCCTTCCTTAACCAGCTGCGCCAGACCATCAACAGCTACCCCAACCGCTATACGGTCTGCGAATCATCTGAGTTCGTCGTTGAGACAGCAGCCAGCAACGCCTGCGGTTCCGCCTTTGCCTTCTACTTGCAATGGGGCATTATTGATTCGGTCCTCAACGGTAGCGTTAACAGCAATTTAGAGAGTTGGCTGGCCTCGAATTTTAGCCATATGGCCACCCTGCTCTCCAACCACGACGGCTTTGCCGGCGATCGCCCCTACATCCAGTTTGGCGGCAATATGGCCCAATACCGGCTGGCCAGCGCCACTCTGCTCACCCTGCCCGGCATCCCCTTCATCTATTACGGCGAAGAGATCGGCATGGGCCGTAACGGTCAGGGGGCAGACTTTGGCCTACGCGCCCCTATGAGCTGGGATGACAGCGCCACCGCTGGCTTTACCACGGGTACCCCCTATCGGGCGGTAGCCAGCAACAAAGACAGCCATAACGTTGCCGACCAGCTGGAAGACCCGGACTCGCTGCTCAATTTCTACAAGACATTGATTGCGCTGCGCAAAGCTGAACCGGCGTTACATCAAGGCAGCATGACCCGGGTGGCCAGCAGCCGCAACAGCGTGCTCAGCTTCCGTCGCAGCCACGGCGATGATGAGATTCTGGTGATCCTTAACTACGGCAGCAGCCAAAGCACCAACCTCAATCTGGCGATGGACGGCGACTGGCAAGCGCTCTATCCGGCGGATGCTCCGGCCCTGACCACCAGCAGCAGCGACCTGCTAGTGATCACCCCGGCGGCTCAATCGGTCTCCATCTACAAAAAACTCTGACCCCGAACAGCCGGCCGGGGCGAAGGCATGCCCCGGCCGCACTGCGGCAAGCCCCAAGGCTGTAGTACCATCGTCGCCGTCAAGATGTTGCTCAGAGGCACCCGATGCGTGATCTGCTCGAACAGCTGCTGGGCCACCTGCAGCTGGAACTCTCTACCAATCTGATCAACCTGCTGCTGCTGGCGCTGGTGGTGGTG
>JAGOCY010000028.1 GCA_017998495.1 Corallincola sp. | reverse complement strand
ATGCCACCAAGCGCGAGCAGCTGCGCGGCGACAAGGACCGGGCGCTGGCCCAGTATGAAGAGAGCATGAGCCTGCTGCAGCAGGAGAAGAGCGCCACCCTGGAGGAAGCGCGCAAGGTGCTGGGGGCGCAGAAAGAGCAGGCTATCGGCAGCTACCAGCAGCAGCTGGAGACGGCGATGGCGGCGCTGGAGAAGGAGTTTGCCGCCAGCCGTGAAGCCCTGGTCAAGGAGGAGAAAGATCTGGCTGAGCGGCAGCGACAGATGGCCCGCGAACTGGATCAGGCGACTGCCGATCTGGCCGCGCGCAAAGGCCGCATTGAGAACCTGCTCAAGGGGTTGGCGATTGCCCGCCAGCCTGCCGCCGCTGAGCCGGCGAGTTGACCATTGGCCATGGCACCAACGCCGCCTGCGGGCGGCGTTTTTTATGGGCGCCGGCCACTGCCAACGTAAAGCAAAAACGTAAATTGGCGCTTACAGTTTATCGTTTAGGGTGGCGCCAAAAGCTGGAGCAAATCAGCGCTGATTTGACCTCGGCCGATGTCGCTGGGCGCGCCTTTGAGCCAGAATTGAGCCGCAGCTCTAAAATAATAACGGGTCGGTTCAACCGCCTCGCCCTTCTCCAGAGGGATGCTGTGACAGGGGCCGACCGGATGTCGGCCCCTTTCTTTTGCTGGGCATCTGCTCAGCGGTTGGCGTCCGCTAGCAGCAGCTCGGCCGGGAGTGGTTGCTGGTAGTCCACGCCGTCGACGCCAAAACCGAACAGCTGCAGAAAGGCGCTGCGGAAGCGCGTCAGCTGCAACCGCTCCTGGGCGTTGTCTGGGGTCAGGCCTGCCAACCGGATCGCTACCGCCTGCTGCACCTCGCGCGCCAGCTCCTTGTCATCCAGACGTATCAGCCGGTCCTCATCGGTGACCACCTGGGGCCCCAAGCGGTCGCGGAACAGCCGGACCATCTGCCCCAGTGGCCCTTCGTCACCTTCGCCCTCTTCCAGCACCGCGTGCAGTGCGGCCAGATAGCTCGACAGCAGCGGAATAAAGACGCTGGCCTTGGTGATCAGGGCCTGGCAGACCACGGCATGGGCACTACCGCCAATGGCCGTCGTCAGCCGCTCATTAAGCTGATTGGCGCTGGCATGCAGATGCTCTTTGGCCACGCCGATGGTGCCGTGGCGATAGATGGGCGCTGTCCAGTCCGGGCCAATGTAAGAAAACGCCAGGGTGCGGGCGCCGGGGGCCAGCAGGTCGGCGGCCAGCAGCGCCTCCAACCACTGGTGCCAGGGCTCGCCACCCATCACCTTGATGGTGGCATTAACCTCGGCGGCAGTCGCCGGCTCCACCCGCTCGGCCACCACCCCCAGCGGTTCAAGCCGCAGTGACTGGCCTTCGATGGCGGCGCCTATGGGCTTGAGCACCGACTGCCACAGCTGGCCGTCGGCCTGGCGCCGACCGCTGGCCACGCTGTAGATCACCAGATCGATCTGGCCGAGAGTGGCGCGCACCTGGTCGCATACCTGCTGCAGGGTCTCTGCCGCAAAGAGATCACCCAGATGGTCCCAGGCACCGAGCCCACGCTCTTGGGCCAGCCGGGTCAGATGCTGCTGCTGGTAATAGCCGGCGCTGCCGGGTTGGCCGTCGCGCGGTGGCCGCTCAATGGCCAGGCTATAAGTGTCGGCGCCGCCAGCAAAGGCGCAGACCAGGCGGGCCGCCAGCCCCAGGCCTGATGAGCCACCGAGGATCAGCACCCGCTTGGGGGTGGCAATGGGGCCAATGGCCGCCAGCTGCTGCAGTTGCTGTTCGAGCTGGCGCTGGCAGCCAAGGGGGTGACAGTTGCGGGCAACATTGCCAGCTAACAGGGGGGTGATGACCATGGGCGCTCTCCGCAGCGAGGATGGCCCAGCATACGTGGCCCCCCGCTGGGCGGCCAGCCTAGCGTGGCGGTGGTAGCTGCAGCACCAGCGCCAACAGGGTAAGTAGCTGCTGCTCGGCCGCCGATTGGTAACCGTCGGCCAGTGCGGTTTCGCGACAGGCCTCAAACAGCGGCAGGCGCAGCAGCGGATGGAGTCTGGCCAGCTGCTGCAGGGCGTTGCTGATCGCCTGACCGCTGAAGGTGCTGGGGGCCAGCGGCGCTGTGGCGCTGAGCTTGAAGCCGCTGGCAGCCAGCTGGAAGGCGGCCTGGGGATCACGGTGACCGCTGTGCGCCAGCACTGAGAACAGCAGCAGCAGTTCTGCCTCAACCTGCTGATAGCGGTGGAGCGTTGCTGGCGCTGGTGATGGCTGGGCATGTTGTTGCCACAAGGCCAGGGCCAGCAGATCAAACAGGCCATGGTCGCCATCGCTATCCACCACCTGCAGCAACTGGCGATCGAGCTGCTGCTGGGCGGCCAGCGGCAGCTGGCGAGCCGTTGCGATCAGCAGTTGCAGCAGCGGTAAGCGTTGCGTGTCGTTCAGGTCCGCCAGTTTCTGGCGCTGCAGATCCAGGGTGAGCTGCTGCTCACTATCGCCACCGATCAGTGCCAGCGCCCGCTGTGGCTGGTGCTGGGCCAGCGCCATCAGCACCAGTAGTTCACTGGCCGCCAGTTCTGGTTGTTGCAGCGCCGGGCCACAGCAGTGCTGCAGCTCGCTCAGGGTGGCGGCAGCTGTGGCGGTGGCCGTGGCCGTCGCCGCTGTCGTTGCTGTTGCCGAGGGCTGCGGCTGGGCGGCCGGCCGCTGCTGTCGGCGCAGCAGGCGGAACCAGGGCTGCAGCTTGCGGATGCGTTCTGCCAATGGCGGGTGGGTGGCCAGCCAGCTTTGCCCCTGCAGGCTGTTGGCGATGCACAGATGGCTGACCTCACTGGCTTTGACATGCAGCAACCGGCCGCCTAGTGGGTGATCGAGGATCTGCTTGAGTGCGCCTGCCAGCCCTTCGGTCTGACGGGTCAGCTGCACCGCGGTGGCATCGGCCAGATATTCCCGTTGGCGCGATACTGCAGCTTGAATCAGCCGACCGCACAGCCAGCCAACCCAACCAACCAGCCACAATGCGAGGCCAAGCAGCAGCAGCGGGATGGCGATGCGGCCATCGCGGCGGCTGCGTACCTCGCCCTGGTTGAAGTTCAGTCGTACCAGAAAGCGGCCAATGCGGCTGATCATCAGAATGCCGGCCAGGTAGCCGATAAGGCGGGTGGTTAGCGCCACATCGTCGTGCAGGATGTGGCCGAACTCGTGGGCGACCACCCCCTGCAGTTGATCGCGGCTCAAGGTGGCCAACAGCCCTTCGGTAACCACCATGGCACAGTTGGCCGGGCTGGTGCCGGCGACGAAGGCGTTGAGGGCGGGCTCGCGATCAATGATGAACAGCCGAGGTGGCAGCTGGCTGGCCGCAATCGCCATCTCATCGACCACGTTGATCAGCCGCCGCTCATGGTCATCGCCGCTGCTGCGCTGGATCTCACGGCCGCCCATCATCAACGCCACGGCCACTCCACCACCACGCAGCTCCATCAGCCTTAACGCCGAGCCGAACAGGATCACCGTCAGGGCGGCGGCGGCACTACCCCAGCATAGCGGCTGGTGTAACCACTGCTGCCAGGAAAAGGCGGTGAAGGGGGCGCTGTGGGGCGGGGCGACGAACCATAGCCAGCCAATGTACGCCAGCAGGTTAACGCCGCTGACGGTGGCGGCGATGGCCGCACTGAAACTGGCCAGCAGCCACAGGCTGCGCCGCCGGTGTTGGCTCTGGTGGCGGCGGAAATCCATGGCTGGAACCGGGCTCAGAATTTGACGGCGGGGGCCTGACGATGGCTGTCAGCGCCGATCTCCAGCAAGCTGGCAGCGACAAAGCCGTAGCGGTTGGCGACCAGGTTGCCAGGGAACTGCTCACGGCTGTTGTTGTAGTTCATCACCGCATCGTTATAGGCCTGACGGGCAAAGGCGATGCGGTTCTCGGTGCTGGCCAGCTCTTCCATCAGGCGACTGATGGTGGCGTCGGCCTTGAGCTCGGGATAGGCCTCGGCGACCGCATAGAAGCGTCCCAGAGCACTGCCCAGCAACCCTTCTGCGGCGCTCAACGCATTGATCGCGGCACCGCTATCCGGGTTGGCGGCCGCCGCCTTGCTGGCTGCTGAGGCGCCATTACGCGCCGCCAGAACCGCTTCCAGTGTGCTCTTTTCGTGGTTGAGGTAGCCTTTGGCGGCTTCCACCAGATTGGGGATCAGCTCGTAGCGCCGGGTTAGCTGCACATCGATCTGGGAAAACGCATTACGGAAGTTGTTACGGCCAGCCACCAACCCGTTATACAGGCTGATGGCGTAAACGAGGAGAGCCAGCAGCAGCGCCAGCAGTATCCACAATCCCATGTCAAATACTCCCTGCGATGGAACTGAAGAGCCGCAGGCTCAGCGCAGATCGACCACCCGGCCATCAACAAAGACCACGCGCCCCGGCTGCAGGCCGTTATAGACCCACTCAACCACTTCCTGACCCTGGCCGTTGGTATGACGGAACTGGTCGTACTGGGCGCGACGGGTGACACGTTCAACCTGATCCATGGTCATGCAGCGGCTAACCGACCAGGTTTTGATCCCCTGATCGATGGCGGCTTTGGTTTGGTAATCGGCCAGGTTGCAGGAGCTGGTATTGGCAGCGGCAGCGCCGCTGGCACGGCCAGCCACCACATCGATGGTCTGTACTTCACCCAGGCCATCAAACTGGGCAGGGGCTTGGGGAGCCGCATGCAGATTGACCGATTTGCCGCCGGGATCGGCGCATGGACGGTCACTGAAGGTGCCATCGGCGCACTGATAGACGCCAGCGACGGCCGCCTTGCTCAGCATCAGGGTCAGTAACAGAAGCAGTGAACGCGTGGTCATGGCTCAGAACTCCACCAAAATCGAGCAGGGGCAACCGGCGCGACAATGTATCACAGCATCGATCTGTTTTTGACCACTTGCACCAGCAAATAGCGATCCAGATCAGTTTTGTTACCGCGCACCATCCGTGACCAGCCATTGCTGCAGATAGGTTGCTACTGCCTGATCGCGGCAGTGGCCAATCTGCTCTGCCGTTGCCAGTTGCGCCACCAGACGCGGATCGGCATTGACCATCAGCCGCGGGTGGCCGGCCGCCCGCAGCATTTCGAGATCATTGAGGCCATCGCCGAAGGCCATCACCTGACTGGCCTCCAGCCCGTGGCTGTCGAGCACGACCTGCAGGGCTTCCCCTTTGCTGACGCCGGCGGCCATCACCTCAAGGCAGTCACGGTTGGAGAATACCGCATGGATGCTGTTACCGAAGTGTAGCTCAAGTTGTTGTTGCCATTGATTGAGTTGGGCGGGGGGGCCGACCCAGAACAGCTTGGATACACCGCTCCGTGGCAGCTGCTCGCGGGTCATGCGGCGGTAGCCGAAACCGCTGGCGGTATAGAAATCCAGAAGCTCCGGGTAGTCGTCGACCACCAGCCACTCATCGTCAACGTAGAGGTTGAGATGGAACTCAGGTGGCGTTTTCAGGGCCAGCAGTTCGCTTACCAGCGCTGGCGGCAGGTCGTGGCGAAACAGCAGGTGGCCGCTTTGGTCGTGGACGCGGGCGCCGTTGCTGGTGATCAGCATCATCGGCAGCTGCAGTTCATTACGAAAATGGCTGACATCGCGCCATGGCCGTCCCGAGGCGATCACCAGCTGACGGCCGGAAGCGGCCACTGCGCGCAAGGTGGCGATGGTGAAGGGCAGCAGCTGATGGTCGGGGGTGAGCAGCGTGCCGTCGAGGTCGGTGACGATGAGATGGATCATGGTGAGTGGGCTCCACTACAGCAGTGGTCGAAAAAACGGTAGATCGCCTGCAGCGCCTGCTGACGCATGGGGTCGCTTTCGAACAGCAGTTCGTGACGGGCGTTATCGATGCGCAGGTAACGGCAGTGGGGGGCGCGCAGGCAGAAGCGGGCGATGCCGCGTGGGTCGATCAGCGGGTCAGCACCCGCTTCGAGCACCAGCAGCGGGGTGCGGATCTGGCTGGCTAGGGTCACGGCGCGGGCGGCGGCGCGGAAGCTGCGGGCGACCCACGCCAGGGTTGGGTCGCCGAGTTGGGCCTCGGGGTGGGCGGCCAGCATGGTGCGGAACAAGCGGTAACGGATCAGGCTGTGGCTGATGTGATTGCCCTCGAACGGCCGTTCCCGATAGGGGCCGCCACGGCGGAAGTAGGGCGAGTCGCCGCTGGCGCGCTTAAGCCAGTGCTGCAGCAGATGCCACAGGTTGAGCCATAGCATGGCCGCCCAGTGGGGCAGGCCGCCACTTTTAAGGCGCACCATGGGCGAGCAGAGGGCGGCGCCGGTAATGGCGGTGGTGTGCCGTTCAGCCAAGGCCAGGGCGCTGATACAGGCCCCCATCGAGTGCGCGATCAGCAGCAGGTGACGGTGGTGGCCGTTGCCGCTGATCGAGGCGATCACCTGCTGCAGATCGGCAATAAAAGCCGCGTAGCTGTCGATATGGCCCTTGTGACGATCGGCCAGCAGGCGGCCAGAGAGGCCTTGGCCGCGATGGTCGAAACGGTAGACCGCATAGCCATTGCGCAGCAGCTCATCGGTCAGCTCATCGTACTTGAGAAAGGTCTCGACCCGGCCACTGACCAGCAGCACGGCGCGTTCGGCGTGGCGGCTGCCAAAGGCCTCGCCGACCAGTTCAATGCCGCCCTGGCCTTGCCAGCGCAGGGGACGGCGGCTGGCCGCAAGGTTGCTGGCGATGGCCGCCTGACGCTCGATGAGGGTCGCTTCACTACTGATAAAAGGTGCGCCGTCAGCGGCCACAACTACTCCTGGCTGATAAACACAGAGCGCGGCTGTCAGTTGCCACGTTGCCACTATAACCCGCCGCGCCTGTATGTGCAGGCCAATGCCTTGACGGCTGTGGCAGGCCACCGCTTGAATACGGGGTCCATGGTGGGCGGTGATGGGTAGCGGGGAGCCGATGGCGTTCGATTTCGACCAGATCCATGACCGTACCGGCAGTGATAGCAGCAAGTGGGGCCGCTATGCCGGCCGCGACGTGTTGCCGATGTGGGTGGCGGATTCCGAATTCATGGCTCCGCCGGCAGTGCTGGCGGCGTTGCAGCAGCGGGTGGCCCACGGCCTGTTTGGCTACGGTCGGCCCAGTGCTGCCCTTACCAGCGCTATCCGTCGTTGGTGCGCGGCTCGCTATCAGTGGCAGCCGGAGGGGGCCTCGGTGGTTTATCTACCGGGGCTGGTGCCGGCGCTGCATCTGGTGGTGCGGGCGCTGGCGCCCGCCGATCTGCCGGTGCTGGTACCAACCCCGGTTTATCCACCGTTTTTTGAGGCAGTCAAAGCCGCCGGCCGCACCATTCAGCCGCTACCGCTGAGCCATGTTGATGGCCGCTGGCAGTTGTTGCCGCAGGTGGTGGAGCGGGCCATCAGTGGCCGCGGCCAGCTGCTGCTGTTCTGTAACCCGCACAACCCCACTGGCACCGTCTATCACCCGGATGAGCTGGCAGCCTTGGCTCAGCTGGCAGCAGATCATGATCTGCTGGTGTGCAGCGACGAGATCCACTGCGATCTGCTGCTCGAACCTGGGCTGCGTCATCAGCCCTTTGCAGCGATCAGTGATGATGCTGCACGCCGCAGTATTGTGCTGATGGCCCCCTCCAAGAGTTTCAATCTGGCTGGCTTGGGCTGTGCCTGGGCCTTGATTGCCGAGCCGAAGCTGCGCTCGCGTTTCAAGAATGCCATGCATGGGCTACTGCCATCGCCCAACCTGCTGGGGCTGGTGGCCGCTGAGGCGGCCTTGAATGAGGGCGGTGACTGGCTGGATCAGCAGTGTCGTTACCTGCAGGCCAACAGCCAGCAGGTGGCGGCGCTGTGGCAGCGTTTTGGTCTCAGTCACAGTCAGCCGCAAGCGACCTATCTGAGCTGGGTCGATCTGCGCGGCGTGGGTCTTGGCGATCCCGCCGCCTGGTTTGAACAGCATGGTGTCGGGCTGTCGGATGGCGCCCCTTTTGGGGCCCCCGGCCATCTGCGCCTGAATTTCGGCTGCAGTCGCATGCAGTTGGCTGAGGGGCTGGCCCGTTGTGCCACGGCGCTGGAGCAGGCGGGCGTGATCGCCCCTTGATCGCTACACTCAAGGCAACCGCCTGCTGCAGGCAAGTAACAACAGACGGGAACAGGGCTGGTGAACCGAATTCTCTCCCTTGGCCGGTTGATGGTTCTGGTCGTGTTGATGGGGTTGACGGGGGTTGGCAGTCTCGGCGCGGTCGCTTACTACCGGCTGCAACAAGCCACCGAGCGCAACGCGCTAACAGGGTGATGCAAAAGTCCGTGAACGATCCGAAGAACTGCTTGTCATAGAAACACTCCCAGATCCCTTGCACAGTAACGATGCGCGGCCAACTCGACCCCCAGTCCTCGATGTTCCACTACTTCTCGCCGGAGGCGCGCGTACCGGTAGATCATCCGTTGCGACGGGTGAAGCGTTTGGCGGACCGCGCCCTGGCCGCCATTTCTGCGGAGTTGGACGCGTTGTATTCGTCGGTCGGCCGCCCGTCGATTCCGCCGGAGCGTCTGCTCAAAGCGCAATTGCTGATCGCACTGTATTCGGTTCGCTCGGACCGGCAGTTCTGCGAACAACTCGACTACAACATCCTGTTCCGCTGGTTCCTCGACATGGATCTCGAGAGCCCGACGCTGGACCAGTCGAACTTCAGCCGCCTGCGCGAGCGCCTGGTTGCCACCGACGTGGCCCGACGCTTCTTCGATGAGGTCGTCAATCTGGCCCGCAAGCAGAAGCTGCTGTCCTCGGACCACTTCACGGTCGACGGCACGCTGATCGATGCCTGGGCTTCGTTCAAGAGTTTTAAGCCCAGGGATGGCACCCCGCCCAAGGACGGTGATGACGGCACCGGGATGGTCGACTTCAAGGGCGAGAAGCGCTCGAACGCCACGCATCAAAGTACGACCGATCCCGAGTCTCGACTCATGCGCAAGGGCAACGGCCAGCCGGCCAAGCTCAGCTATGGCGGGCATGTGCTCATGGAGAACCGCAATGGGCTGTGCGTCGACATCCTCATCACCGAATCGACCCAGGTCGAGCACCGTGCCGCGCGGCAGCTGCTCACTCGCGCACGTCGACGGCACATTCACCCCAAGACGCTCGGCGCCGACAAGGGCTATCACGTGAAGGAATTTGTCGGGCACCTGCGCGAGCACGCGGTGCGACCGCACATCGCGCGCATCAAGGATCGGAAGACGCCCGGCCTGGATGGTCGAACCACCCGAACCGAGGGCTACCGGGTCAGCCAGCGAAAGCGAAAGCGCGTCGAGGAGATCTTCGGTTGGTTGAAAACGGTCGGCGGATTGCGAAAGACCCGTTTCATCGGCCAGGCGAGGACTCAGATGGCGGCCTTCATTTCCGGTGCCGCATACAACTTGCTCCGAATCGCGAAGTTGAGCGTTTCGGAGGTGAAGGTATGAGCGCAGGCGCGCGAACAGCCCTTCGTGGTCGCCGTTGCGGCCACGAAGACAATTCGAAGCCGCCGCGAAAGCTATTCCGGAAAACGATGTCATGATGAAATTCGACCTGAACCTCAGTGCTGGCGCGGTGTCGCCGGTTTTTGCATCAGCCTGTTAGGTCGCCGACCTTGGCTTCCCCTATTTCCGGGTTCTCACAGATCTCTTCTACTGCATCTTCTATGGCGAGCTGCAGAGGTTTGTGAGCCTTCTTCACAAAGCGGCTGAAGGGAGGCTTGTAGT
>JAGOCY010000401.1 GCA_017998495.1 Corallincola sp. | reverse complement strand
CCAGACCATCAACGATCCACTGCTGTCCAAGGTGCGCAACACCCTGCGCCGCCGCTATGGCTTCCCGCGCGATGGCAAGAAGTTCGGCATCGAAGTGGTCTACTCCACCGAACCGCTGCGCTACCCCGCCGCCGACGGCGAAACCTGCGCCGCCAAAAGCGACGCCGAGCGCAGCAGCGCCGACGCCCCGCTGCGCCTCGACTGCGCCAGCGGCTTTGGCGCGGTGACCATGGTCACCGCCACCTTCGGCATGATGGCCGCGGCCCGGCTGGTGGAGCGTTTTTTGGCACGGCCTGTGGCTTGATTTGCTGTTGCGCGGCGGGCGTTAGCGGCCCGCTGCACGGGCCGGGCCGTTGAATGCGGCTGCGCCGCAGCCATTCGCGGGGTTTCGCCCCCGCCCGACGAGCCAAGGGAGGATCGCCGAACCCTCCCTTGGCGAACCCTGTCGGCCCCCAAAGATCACCACCATCAACAATGGCTGTCGTTCTGCCGGGCTACGGGGTCGCAAATATGGGCTCTCCTGCCCAGATTTGCTTTCGCTGGCATCCCTGCCAGCTCACCCCCTGCGCCCGACTAGCCGAAGGTTGACTGGCGTGTGTATGGGTGGTGATCAAAGGGGGATCAGACGCTGTAGCTGCTGGTGGTTCTCGACATTTCCTCGGAGCCGAGCAGCCAATGGTCAGATAGTGCTCAGCTGGGGTCGAGTGCTTGTGACTGGCAACCGACGGCTAATAGCCATGGGTCCAGACCCGCTTTTCAAAATCAAAATGCTCGGTCTCAAATGGCATGAAGGTGCTGGCATAAAAAAGGGTGGGCTGTTTGTCGTTAAGGATGTAGCCCCCCATGCCAAGCAAGGTTCGTAACTGCGCCGGGCTATAGCCAACGGCCTCAGCATTCGCTGGGTAGGCCCCCTGGACCTCATGGTAGGCCAGCACTGCATCGACCACTGCTTGTGCATTGGCCCTGGTCTCATTGGCAAGGCGGTAATGGACCAGGGCAACAACCGCGACCGACAGCATCCACACCCCGATTTTTAATCCCTGGGTGGTTCGTGTTTCCGGCTGGCGGACCATTAGCCATATGCTGGCCAGGGTCCACGGCACCAGCACCAACAGCTCAACCATCACCCCAAAGCCGAGGTGGGGCTGACAAAGAAGAAAAGTAACCACGCCTGCCGCCACCAGTGTGGCGCTAACATCCTTGAGCCGCTGCCAAAGTTCCATCGCTACCTGCCCTAACCTATTTGGACTTGAACTCAATGCTGTCACTCTTGATCGCAGCGATGATTTGGCCGACCTGGCTGTCATTAGGTTTCAGTTGCTGGTACTGAGTCAGGTACTTTAATGCAGCCTCGTTGTTGTGTTGCGTTAAATAGGCCAGACCCAGAGCATAGTAAGCATCGACAGCACCAGCCTGTGCGGCCTTGCTCAGATAAGACAAGGCCTGGCTGCCCCGGCCGGCGCCAACCAGAAACAGTCCATAGCCATAATTGGCGGCTGCATCATCGGGTAACTGCTGCAAAAGTTTCTGATAATCGCGATCCGCCTTCTCTGCAGCACCCGGGATATCCAGATTATGGCCAATGCTGTGCAGCAGGCTGGAGCGTCTCAGAATGTCAGGACTCACATCGGGCGCACTGGTCAGAACTTCAAGCATGCCCGATATGATCTGCACATCTACGATCGCCCGCTTCTTGTCGCCATCACGATCAAACTGCGGCGGATAATCTCTGGCGTGAACCGCCAAGTCCCCCACGATCAGATCCAGATACTGCAGATCAAAACCGTATCGCTCCCCGTCTACTGTCTTGGTCAAGGTCAGCAGCTTTTGCGGATCATATTGCCCATACTCCTTGGCGACGGCAGGGCCGGCCAATAGCAACAGCAGGGCGATGACAGAAATGGCTGCGTTCATAGTTAGTACCTGTCCCTAGCGTTTAATGGCGCGACCTTCACGCCTTGTTCTCAATCGAGCTGGATGACATTCAGCAGACTTTGCACCTTAACGGCTGAGCATCCGCGCCCCCATTACCCGCCACCATACCTCAAAGCTTTTGAGGTCGTCAGCGCTGCTAAAGAGCAGGCAGCCACTTTTAGCGCTTGCTCACAGGCTGCGGGAAGTCAATATGAACGCCGCTGCGCGGCGGGCGTTAGCGGCCCGCTGCACGGGCGGGGCGGTTGAATGCGGCTGCGCCGCAGCCGATCAGCCACTGCGTGGCAGCGGATTGCGAGGTTGGCCACCTCGCGGGCTTATGATTACGGCCTGCGCCGCAGGTATTGAAACAAATCGCGGGGCGATTTGTGTAAGAGCGCCGACCGGCCGGCGCAGGCCGGGCAAGGGCCGGACCCGCCCGGCCCTTACCAATCCCGGCGGCCCGGTAGAGCGCCATGTCTGGCGGCAGTGGTTAGTCCGCACTGCTTTGCGGTCGCCACAATGTGCCGTCCATGGCCCATAGTGGCTCTCGGCAACGTCCTGTTGCCTCGACCCCAAACCAGTGCGCTGACGGTGGGTACTTCAAAGTGATCTTGTTGGCGCTCAAACGGGGCGAATACGACGCTGCTGCTAGCTGTGGAATGGATATCACCGTTCTGAACGGCTTAACCACTAAATAACTGTTCCGAACAGTAGATCACTTGAGGGAGGGAACTCGGCCTGATTTCGGCGATCAGATCGGTTGCGAATCCACACCAACCCCTCCACCAAGCCGAGCCCACGTCATGCTATCAGCA
>JAGOCY010000400.1 GCA_017998495.1 Corallincola sp. | reverse complement strand
TCGAAGAGCTGCACAAGGCCGAGCTCTATCACAAGGTCAGTCAGGCGTTCACCGTATTCCTGCCGGTGCGCTCGGTGGGGGTGATGGGCGACGGTCGCAAATATGACTTTGTGGTGTCGTTGCGTGCGGTCGAGACCATCGACTTCATGACTGCCCATTGGGCCCACCTGCCGTATGACTTCCTTGGCAAAGTGAGCAACCGCATCATCAATGAGGTGGATGGCATCAGCCGCGTGGTCTATGACATTTCAGGCAAGCCGCCCGCCACCATCGAATGGGAGTAACAGATGGCCCAGGAACCCTCGCTGCCGGATGTTGATGCCAGCCTGTTGCAGGCGTGGCGGCGAGAGTTCCATCAGTTTCCGGAAACCGGCTGGTGCGAGTTCCGCACCAGTGCCCGGTTAGCGGAGCTGCTGGCGCCCATCGCCCGGCTGACGCCGGGGCGCGACTTCCTCCACCGTAGCTTTCTCTACGACCGCGACGTCAAAGTGGCGGTAGAGCAGTCGCGTGCTGCCGCCCTCGGCGCTGATGATAAATGGCTGGAGTGGCTGGGGCCGCTGCCGGGGTTGATCGCCACCATCGACAGCGGTGAGCCGGGGCCAACCATCGCCCTGCGCGTCGATATTGATGCGCTGGGCCTTGATGAGTGTGGCGATAGCGACCACCCCCCGGCCCGTCACGGCTTTCAGTCCTGTTTCCCCGGGGTTTGCCATGGTTGCGGCCATGATGGCCACATGGCCATAGGTCTAGGCGTTGCCCATTGGCTGGCGGCCAACAAGAGCGCCTGGCGCGGCCGTTTTCTGCTGATCTGCCAACCCGCGGAGGAGGGCTGCCGCGGTGGCCGGGCCATCGCCGAAAGTGGTGCGTTGGATGACGTCGAGCGGCTGTTTGGCTTTCATCTGGGCATGGGCTTTGGTGCCGGCACCCTGGTTACGGCGGCCGAGCAGTTTCTCAGCACCACCAAGTTTGATGTCCAGTTCAAGGGTCTGGCGGCGCACGCCAGCATTGCCCCGCAGCTGGGGCGCAACGCGCTGGCCGCAGCCTGTCAGGCGGTGACCCAGATGCTGGCGATTCCACGCCACGGCGACGGCATTACCCGGGTTAACATCGGCACGCTTAATGCGGGCAGCAGTCGCAATATCATCCCCGAACAGGCGCTGCTGCGCGGTGAGGTCCGGGGGGCCAGTGATGAGGTGAATCAGTACCTGATGGCGGCCGTCAGCCGTATTGTCGACGGTTGTGCCATCAGCCATGAGGTGCGTGGCAAACTGACCCTGGCCGGTGAGAGCTGCACCATCCGCCAATCGCCGGCACTGGTGGCCCTGGCCACTGCCGTTGGCCATGAGTCTGGCCTGTTCTCTAACCTTGTCGGTGCCGCCCCCTTCGGCGCCAGCGAGGATGCCAGCTGGCTGATGCGGCGGGTGCAGGAGCAGGGCGGTGACGCTCTCTATCTGGTATTCGGCTGCGCGGTGCGCGGCGGCCACCACACCAGCCGCTTTGACTTCGATGAAGCGGTGATGGCAACCGCAGTACGCTATTTGTGCCAGTTACTATGCCGTACCAGTCAGTACTAGCCGGGTCAATGAGGCAGATTGTCGATCTCGCGGCGCAGCTGGAAGCGCTTGTCGGTGACCAGTGCTTCAAGTACTTCAATGCGTTGACGCAGCTGATCAATGGTGGCTTGATGCTGCTGCAGTTGCTCCTCCGCCCGTGTACGCAGCCGCTGTTCGCGGCGTCCGTCAAGCCAGCGCATGGCCACCACTGCGGCCATGATAATGGCCACGATCCAGACCGCCGTATTCATTGTTTAACCTCCAGCCGCAACGAGTTGATGTGAGCACCTTGGTCTCAGGCGAGCAGCCAATTTATCAGAGCGAGGCAACCATCACCGAGCGTGATCACCATTTCATGCGCCGGGCGATGGCGTTGGCGGCGCGGGCTGAAGCTTTGGGGGAGGTGCCGGTAGGGGCGGTGGTGGTGGTTGATGATGAGGTGGTAGGCGAGGGGTTTAACCAGCCGATCGCCCGTCACGATCCCACGGCACATGCCGAGATCATGGCCTTGCGCCAGGCGGGCCGTCGCTTGGGCAACTATCGGCTGACCGGCGCTACCCTGTATGTCACCCTTGAACCCTGCACTATGTGCGGTGGCGCCATGGTTCACGCTCGTATTGGTCGCGTCGTCTTTGGCGCTCATGATCCGCGTACCGGCGCCGCAGGTTCGGTGCTGGATGTGATGCGAGTGTCGCACTTCAACCATCAGGTGCGGATCGACGGCGGGGTGCTGGCCGACGAGTGTGGTGAGCAACTCAGGGCGTTCTTCCGTCAGCGCCGAGCCGCCCAGAAAGCGAAAACAGCAGAGGGTTAAAGGCTGGCGACAGCTTCCGCTTCTGCGGTCAACTGTTGTGCCTGCACGGTCTCGTCCATGTTCATCTGGGCAAACTGCTTGCGCCGCCGCTGCATCACCTGCTTCTGGCGACGCTTGGTTTTGTGGTGGCGACGTTGAGCAGTAGCGGAAAAGCGGCGAGCCATGAATGTTCCTTTTGTGCTCAATCGGTTACCACAACTGAGCGGTTACTGTCGTGATCAAGGTGGCGGCGCTGGGGTATCAGCCTTTCTACCGCCATCGCCGTCGGGCAGAGCTGTCTCGTCCAGTCCTTCGGGGGGCACAGGTTCAGGTTCGGCGCTGATCTGACCTGCGGCCTTGGCCGCCGCTCGTGCGGCGCGGTCATCAAGATACACCA
>JAGOCY010000399.1 GCA_017998495.1 Corallincola sp. | reverse complement strand
CGGCTGGCCAGCCCCAACGCCAGGGCATCGGCGGCACCAAACTGGGCCGCCGTCATCGCCGCAAACCGGCCAACCCCATTACCCAGTCCGAGCAGAAAACGGCTCGCCATCACATCAGGAAACAGGCCAATACGCGCCTCAGGCATGGCCAGCAGCGCCCGCTCGGTGACCAGTCGCCAGCGGGCACTGGCAAACAACCCCCAGCCACCGCCCATGACCGCACCATCACCCCAGGCCACTACGGGCCGCGACCAGTGGCGCAGGCGGTGCATCAACCGGTATTCGGCCGCAAAGAAATCCACAATCGCCGGACACCAGCCCGGCTGCTGCCAACTGGCCACCGCCTCGGCCAGGGCCAGCACATCGCCGCCCGCGCAGAAGTGGTCTCCTTCGCCCTCCAGCCACAGCATCATCACCGAGCCATCGCTCTGCCATAGATCCAGCTGCTGATGGATCTGCGCCACCATCGCCAGAGTTTGGCTGTTGCGGCGGCGGCTACGCTGTAAACGTATTACTCCGATATAGCCATCGCCGGTGGTTGGCTGCAGCCAGCAAGCGACGCTGTTACTCATTGCCACTCTCACCCCAAGGATCACCTGCGACAATTATGACGGCTGTTGATTGGCCTGCTGCTGATGACGGCTATTGGCGCCATCTATATATATTTGGCAACGAATCTGGATATTTTCTGTCATTGACGTTGCACCTGAGAATCAGGTATCTATAATTCGCCGTCAAAGAAGAAGTACAAACATCCATTGTTTGAGAAGCTCCTAGCACACCATTGAGGAACAACATGAGCGAATTTATCAGCATCCTGACCCATGCCCGTCGTCTGAAAGCAGCCGTTGAAGTGCTGACCATGGAACAGCTGCAGGAAGTCCACGCCAAACTCGGCCGCATCATCGACGATCGCGTAGCCGCTGAAGAAGAAGCCCGTAAAGCCGATGCCGAGCGTCTGGCCAAAATCGAAGAACTGAAAGAGCAGATGGCTGCTGCCGGTATTTCTGCCAGCGATCTGCTGGGTGGTGCCGTAGTCGCTACCAAGGGCGCCAAAGGTGGCAAGGGCGGCAAACGCGACCCGCGCCCGGCCAAATATCGCTACAGCGAAAATGGCGAAGAAAAAACCTGGACCGGCCAGGGCCGCATGCCGAGCGCCATGGCCAATGCCATCGCCAACGGTGCGACCAAGGAAAGCTTCCTGATCTAAGGCCTCCTCTGGCCAATAAAAAAGCCGCTGTCATCAGCGGCTTTTTTTGTGACCTCAACCACATTCAGGGCTGCTGTAGCCAGATCCCGGGCCGACGTTCAGGCAATGGCAGACGGCCATTGAGACGATAAATAGTAGGGTCTTCATTAGCCCGCACAAACAGCTGCGGGCCACCATCATCGCCAATCCATAGTACTTTCTGATAACCGCCATCCGAGCCCAATTCAATGCGCCAGGCGGTCGCTTCACCTTTACCGGGCTCAAATTGATGGTAACGGCCATAGTTCTCGCGCAGCGAGGTTTCAGCGGCCACCACTTCACTGCGAGCCATGGCGATCACCAGTGCCGCCAGCGGCTCCACCTGCACTAGCTGGCCGCTCGCCGGATCGCGCCAGCCCCCCTCTTTACGCACCGCATCCACCAACCGCAGCCCGGCCGGATCGTCGATCACCACCCGGGTCAGCTTGTCGCTGCCCACCAGCAGTTCGGGCAGCCACAGCCGCTTGGGCGGCTTGCCATCGCCCACCGACAACACCCAGATACAGGCCAGCACCAGGGCCAGGCTGACGGCGGCAAGGGTCATTTTGGTTCGACTGATAGGCGGTTTATACATCATCCGGCTCCGTGCAGATTAGCTGGCGCGCATTGTGCCACAGGGCGAGCGATCTGCCGCCAAGCGTGAAAGGCTGGCACAATACCGGCCGTTATTGGCTGCAGGCGATCTGCCGGGAACTGTTCATGCGTCTTCTCTCTGTCGTTGCCGTCGTGCTACTGGCTGGCTGTGCCACCAGCTGGACCTTTGAATCCAACCTCGACCCGCAGGCGATCGGCGACTATTTCGCGCCCGGCACTGTCGCCATCATTGACGCAGAAGTGGTGGGCAAGCGCCCAGCGCTGGGCCCGGTCAGCGGCGAAGCCTGCCAGGAGAGCGCCGATCAGGTACCTGTGACCGAAGCAGAGGCCCGTACCGAGCTGCGGGCCAAAGCCGCCAAAATGGGCGCAGAGGCGGTAGTGATCGAGCAGTGCACCACCCTCAGCGGCAAAGAGGCTCCGCCCAGCTGCCTGACCCTGATCCTGTGCAGCGGCCATGCCTATGGCTCGGAGCCGGCGGCGTGAGCGATTTGCCGGCCAGCATCAGCGTTCAGCCTATTGGCCGGGTTCACAGCCCCTATCGCCAGAAGTTCGCCATCCCCCGCCAACCGGGTCTGGTATCGCAAGTGGAAGGGGTGATTGAGCTGCAGGGCGAATTTGCCAATGGCGATCTGGTGCGCGATCTGGAGGAGTTCAGCCACCTGTGGGTGATCTTCCTGTTTCATGCCACCGCCGCCGATGGCTGGACGCCGCTGATCCGCCCGCCACGGCTGGGCGGCAAGATCAAAAAAGGGGTACTGGCCACCCGCTCCACCCACAGGCCCAACCCGCTCGGCTTGTCGGTCGTGCGGCTGCTGCGGGTGGAGCAACAGGCGGGCAAGGTGCGGCTGGTGATCGCCGGCCATGATCTGCTCGATGGCACCCCTGTGGTCGATATCAAGCCCTATC
>JAGOCY010000027.1 GCA_017998495.1 Corallincola sp. | reverse complement strand
GCTGTGGGTTCATGATTACAGCTTCCTTAACCCCGGAGGCTTGCTGGCCCAGCTGGCGGTGCTGCTCAAGCCCAGCCACTGGTGGCAGCTGCCCATCGCCCTCTGGCATGGGCTGAGCAGCTCGCCGCTGCTGGTGGCGGCGACCCTGGCGTGGCTGTTGCTGCTGGTCGGCCAGCGGCGCCTGCAACAGCTGGCGGATCAGCTGCACCGTACGCCGCTGCCAATTAGCGAAGAGCGGGTCAGCCACAGCCTGCGCAGTTTGGGGCTGGGGTTGCTGCGGGCGCTGCCGATTCCGGCCGGGCTGGGGCTGATCAGCGGCCTGCTGGCTGCTGCACCGGAGCAGAGTGATTTCCTCCACGGCTTGGATCGCGGCCTCGGCTATGTGTCGCGGGTGCTGCTGGGGCTGCTGCTGCTGGACCAACTGACCCGGCCGCGTGCATTTGCCCGCCGCTTTCTCAAGTGGCCGGCACGGCCGCTGGAGCTGTTCCGGCTGGAATGGCGCTGGTTCATGCCCGTGGCCGCCGTCAGCATCTTTGTCTCGGTATTTGCCGTCAGCACTGATTTTGGCAGCCGCGGCGGCCCGCTGGCCGTCGTCGGTATCTTCATCTTTGCCTTGGCGATGCTGGTGCTGGGCTGGCGGTTGCGCCAGCGGGTGCTGCATGAGGCCAGCCCCAGTGTGCAGTGGACCCTTAAGATCGGTTTGCTGGTCACTGCCGGGGTGCTGTTGCTGCCGCTGTTTGGCGCCACCCTGGCGTTGAAAATGTTCACTGTGGCCCTGATGCGCAGCATCGGCCTGGTGGTGCTGGTCAAGATGAGTGCTGATCTGATCAAGCGCTGGCTGCTCAACCTGCGCTTCCGGGTGGCCCAACGGGCGCGGGAGCGCCAGCGTGAGCAAGCGGCCGAGGACGGCGGCACGACGCCGGATGCTGAGCTGGCGGACACCCAGTCGCTATCGGTGGGCCATGAGAAGCTGTTGATGCTGTGCCGCACTACCGCTTATGTCGCCGGGCTGTGGCTGATCTGGGCCCCCAGCCTGCCAGCCCTCAACCTGTTTGATTCGATGGTGCTGTGGAGCGTCGCTGACAGCAGTGGCGCCGGCATGCGTGCCATCACCCTGTTTGATCTGCTGCTGGCGCTGGTCACCGTGGTGGTGACCTATATGGCCACCCGCTACCTGCCATCGCTGGTGCAGGTGATCGTGCTGGAGCGGATGAGCATCTCCACCGGGGTGCGTTACGCCACCACCATGCTGCTGCAATACGCGGTGATCGCCGTTGGCGCCTCCCAGTTCTTTACCACCTTGGGCTGGGAGTGGTCGCAGCTGCAGTGGCTGGTGGCCGCGCTCGGTGTGGGTATCGGCTTCGGTCTGCAGGAGATTGTGGCCAACTTTATCAGTGGTCTGATCCTGCTGTTTGAGCGGCCGATCAGCGTCGGCGATCTGGTGACTGTTGATGGCAACGACGGGGTCGTCAAACGCATCAACATCCGCGCCACCGTGATCGAAACCTTCGACCGCAAGGAGCTGTTTGTCCCCAACAAGGATCTGATCACCAAGCAGGTGATCAACTGGACCCACACCGATTCCGTGGTGCGGGTGCTGATTGAGGTTGGGATCGCCTATGGTAGCGATGTGCGCCAGGCGATGGCGCTGGTGGCCGGAGTGGCGCGCAACCATCCCAACGTGCTGGCCGAACCTGAGCCAGTGGTCAGCTTCGACAGCTTTGGCGACAACGCCCTGCTGCTCACCCTGCGCTGCTATGTGGCTGAAGAACGGCTGCGGGTCTCGACCGAACTGCGGCTGGCGATCAACGAGCAGCTGGCCGCTGCTGGCATCGATATCGCCTTCCCGCAACGTGACCTGCATGTGGAGTTTAAAGGGCCGCTGCAGCTGGCTCGGCCCCACGGCCAAGGTTAAGGCGCGGTGGCGCTGGCAGACGTCTGGCCACTGCCAGCGGTCAGCCAGCGCTGGTAGCGCTCGGGGCTGAACCAGAGTGCGGTTTCGCTCAGCGGCAGGGTGGCTGGGGCTAGCGGATTGGTTAGCGTCAGTACCCGCCGCTGGCCGATGTTGGCCTGCTGCAGCGCTTGGTGATGGGCGGGGAAGCCAAATAGCAGATCGTCAAAGCGGCCATCGGCAATCAACCGCCGCAGGCCAATCTCGATCCGGTTGGCTAGCCCATCGTTACCCTTGCCGACAAAGAAATACATGGCCGTGGGGTAGGCCAGCAGCAGTTTGTTCTCCACCACCAGCGATGGCCGGCGATGGAGAGTCTGCTCCTGCCAGGCCTCCAGCACCCCACGGGGAAAGTAGTCGCTAAAGCCGTTGTGAACAAAGCGATACATCGCCATCAGATCGCCCTCGGCCTGCACGGTCAGGCCGTTGGCTTGCAGGATCGGCAGATCCGGCCAGTCGTGGCCCTGTACCCCTCGGAAACGGGCCAGCTGGTCAAGGCGGGTGATGCCGCCAAAATCCGGTGCCTGATCCTGGCGTACCACCAGCACCCGATAACCAATGAGGCCGGCAGTCAGGGGGATACGGATGGGCCGCACCTCGGCCTCGCGCTCGGTCGAGGTCATGGTCCACATCACATCAATATTGCCGCGGGCCACCAGCTTGAGCACCCGTCCCTGATGGGCCGGCGCATACACCGGGCGCAGTTGCCAGGGGCCAAACTGATCGGCGCTGGCGGCCAGCGCCTGACGCAGCAGTTCGAGGTAATAGTTGCTGTGCAGTTCGCTGTGATCGGCGGGAATGTAGCGGATCACAGTCAATGGTGATGGTGGTGGCGCCGCGTCACTGAGCGCTGCCCACAGCAGCAGGATGGCGCCAAGCCATCTGCTGCCGGGGCCGCCCTGACGTGGGCGGCGCCCTGCCGTCTCAGTGGTTGAGGCTGAGGATGCGCACACGGCTGATGCGGTGGCGATAGATTTCACGCAGGTAGCGGATCGCTTTCTTGATGTTGTCCGACGACAGGCGGATGTCGTTGATCGAGATGAAGCGCTCCTTGTCGCGGATCAGCTCGCGGTATTTCTTCTCATACATCGGTTTGATGGCAAACCAGTTGGTATCGAGGATCTTGGCCGGGTTTTCGAAGGCGTTGACCAGCTCATCGATGCGCGCTTCATCGAACTCCTCGCAGGTGATCAGCTCCAGGATCGCCTTGTCCAGCTTCTCGTCGAAGCGGTACTCGTCGCGGGCAAAGCAGCGCTTGATGTAGGCGACGATCAGGGTCAGGAAATCGTCGGACAGGCAGGGGCTCTTGGCCACCAGCGTGGTCAGCGACAGGTTGGCCGAGGCCCCGATCACCAGCGCATAGCGTTTTAAGGTGGTGTTGGGGAAGAGGTTATTGAGGTGGTTCTTGAGCCGGTTGAGGTCGACGTAGCTGAGCTTGTAGTCCTTGGGTAGCGACACAATGGAGACCACCGACGAGCAGTTCTTGAAGAAGTGCAGCTCGCGTAGCGGGGTGGCATCGAAGTTGTGGTCGCGATAGAGGCGCAGCGCCTCACGGTAGCGGTGGCTTTCCACCGGCAGCAGGCTGATCCCTTCGATGGCGCGGGTCTGGCGGTTGAAATGGGGTAGCTCGATGGAGCGCAGGAACAGGTCATCGATGTCGATGGCGCCGCCATTGGCACCACTGCTGGCGCGCAGCCGATCGCTGCTGTTGGCATCGGGGATGACGCTTTCGGCATAGGCGATGGCCACCGGCCCAGCCAGACTCATAAACAGATCGTTGGCATCGAGACGGATGGTCTCGCCGATGTCGATGCCGGCGCGGCGGAAATACTGCTCGTCGTAATCGGTGGTCACCGCCTGGGCGGTAAGGATGTTGAAGATCTGCTGGGAGATGTACTGGTTGGCGTACTTCTCCATGGCGTTGACGTCGATGTCACGCGCATGGCCCTCATCGCTCTCTTCGGCATAACGCATGATGTCGTTGGAGATCAGCATCATGGCGTTCCATGGCCGGATGCGGGCGAGGACATTGGCCTCACTGTCACGGGCATCATCGGTGTTGTAGCTGAAGTCCCACTCTTCCGACAGGTACTTGCACAGCAGGCGGCCAGCGTTGATGTGCAGCGCTTCCGACAGCTCCACCTTGTTGTCGGTGATGTTGGGCAGGATGCAGATGCCGCTGGTGAAGATCGGCTCGAACACAAAGGAGTGGCGACGGTCGTCATCCTCCTCTGGCTTCACCTCAAAGGTTTTGCTCAGGTAGGCGTACTGCTGGGCCAGGCCGAACTCTGAGGCCATGCCCGAGCCGGTGCCGCCACCGGCGCTGAAGATGTAGAAATAGAGGCGCGACTGGTTGGCCTTGATACCGCAGGAGTCGACCAGATAGGCGTGGACGTCGCGCCAGGTCGGAGTGTTGAACTTCTCGGTCTCGCGATTGAGGATGATCTTGGCCAGATACTGGCCGAGGATCGGCGCGTTACCGGCACCACCGGCATGCACTTCCGACAGATCCATCACCTTCATCTTGCGGTAATCGCTGAGGAAGTTGTTGTTCTGCATATGGCCGGAGAAGCGGATGCGGCCAGTGATGTCCTTGTCGAGATCGCCGAGCATGACGATTGGCTCGATCAGAAACACCGGGTGGATGCGGTTGCCGGGCAGATGCAGCTGGCGGCGGATCCAGCGCACCGGGCCGCTGTCGCTCTCGGCTTTCTTGCGCTCCTGATCCTGCACCTCGTTGAGGTAAAACAGGCGGGCGTTATAGACCAGGGTGGCCACCTCTAGCGCCACGTTGGAGCCGCAGCGGCCCAGGCCGATCAGGCACACCGAGGGGAAGCAGCGGTCGTTGATCGGCACAGTGTCGTCTTCGCCGCGTGCCTGGTAGATCTCGCTGCGCAGGGTGTCGAGGCTCTCGAGGATGCGGTCGAGGTTCTTCTCGACGTAATAGAGATGCTGGGGGCGTTCATGCGGTTCGATGCTGGCAATGGCGGCCGGGCTGGTGTCCACCACCTTCTTGCTCACCACCACCGCACTGGGGCCATTGCTGACCCCGTGGGCCGCCACTGTGTTGGCAACGGGGGCCGGATGGCTGGCGGCCGCCGGGGCCGGTTGCTGATGCGTCTCCTGGCGTGTGCCCATATCCTGCTCCGGTTTACGTGCCATTGGTCGTGCCTGCTTGCCCATTGGTCAAAATCCCCTTGAGACTAGTGCAAAAACCGTCGGAGGTCGGTGACCTGGGTGGCACTTTTTCCGGGACTGGCACCCTGGACGTGAGCTATATCATGGCCTGCACTCAGGCTGCCAGCGATTCCGTCAACGGCGGCAGTCCGTGGCGGGCCCGCGCCTGCTGGCACCGCTCATCGCCAGCGGCAAAGTCGCGGCAGGGCGAGGGACGCCGCTCATAGCAGCTGCAGCTGACCTGCTGGCCGACGGTGCCGCTCAGGGCCACACAGCGCGGAGGCTGCTGATTGGTGCCGCGCATGGTGGCGTGAAAGGGGGTGAGCTGTTCGGTCAGCTCCAGCGGTACGGCGTAACTGTCGCTGGCGGTTTCGCCCCAGTAAAAAGAGACGCGAAAGGTGGCGCAGCAGGCGCCGCAACTGAGGCAGGGGTGTGGTGATGGTTCAGCCATGGCAAAAGACCCGGTCGCAGGTGGTTTGCAGATACAGCTAATGGCCCCGCAGGGCGGGAGGCCGAAGCAGGCGGCTGGCGCCTGTGGCCGAGGCTATTTTACGAACGCGGGTTGGCCCGACAAGGGGCCGGATCAGTCGCTGCTGGCCAGCAGCGCAGCCAGTTGCGGCAGTTGGCGCTCAACCCACTGACGATCGATGGGGCCCCAGTTGTTGATCTGGTAGCGGCCCTGGTTGTTGCGCTGGCCCGGCAGCTGCTCAAACTGGCAGTCGATACCGATGTCGCCCAGATCGGCGAGGCAGTCCTGCACGGTACGGCGTGGCATGCCACTGCAGGCGCTGAGGGTGGTGAGATTGTGCTCGCCACTGGCGATCAGCCCGGCCAGATAGAGCTTGCGACAGAAGGCCCGCTGGGCCTTGCTGGGGTTGTTGTTCATCGCTTGCCTGCGCTGCTGGTGGCCACCAACTGCAGCTGCAGGGCGGTGGCGGCCTGTTTGGCGTCGATCAACTGGGGGGCACTCATGCTGCGTGCCAGCTCCAGTCGCAGTTCGTTGGCCTCTTCGCTGCCATTGGCGGCGGCGGTGGCCAGCCAGGCGTAGGCCTGTACCGGATCGCGGGCGACGCCATTGCCAGCCAGATAGAGCAGTGCCAGCCGCACTTGGGCGGCCAGGTGGCCACTGTTGGCGGCGGCCTGATACCAGCGCACTGCAGCCTTGAGGTCGCTGTGGGTGCCGTTGCCGGTGCGATAGATTTCACCCAGCAGATACTGGCCGCGGCCATCGCCCGCCTCGGCCGCCCGGCGGCTGAGTGCCAGCGCCTCAGCCGGCTGCGGTTCAACCCCCAGCCCGAGCAGATAGATGGCCGCCAGCCCCGATTGGGCGGTGGCCTCGCCCTTGGCGGCGGCCGCGGCAAAGCGCAGGCGGGCCTGCTGATAATCCGGGATCACCCCATCTCCGCGCAGATAGGCGTCGCCACAGGCGGTCTGGGCGGGCGTCAGCTGCTGGTCAGCCGCCCGGCAATACCACTCGACGGCCCCCTTCTGGTCACGCTGACCACCGAAGCCATCGGCCAGGGCCAAGCCGTAGTTGAACTGGCCCCAGGGGTCCTGGCCGGCAGCCGCCTGCTTGAACCAGCGTCGTGCCTGCTGTGGATCTTTGGCGGTACCCTGGCCGCGGGCATAGAGCAACCCCAGTTCGTTGGCCGCTGCGGCCAGACCATCATCGGCCGCCTGTTCCAGCAGTTGGCGAGCCCGCGCCAGATCCTGGGGGACCAGATCGCCGTCGCGGTAGTGGAGGGCCAGGTCAAAACGGGCCTCGGCCATAGTGGCGGCGGCCGCGCTCAGCCAGTAGATGAAACGCTCCACATCTGCCTGTTCGCCCTCGGCGTAATGCCAGGCGAGGCGGTACTGGGCGCGGGCATTACCCTGATCCGCTGCGGCCTGCAGCCACTCAAGGGCCGCGTCAAGATCCGGATTGATGGCATTGGGGCCGGGGTAGCGCAGCTCACCGACCAGTCCCTGGCCATCAGCATCGCCAGCATGGGCGGCCACCGTCAGCCACTCCAGCGCTTTGCTCTTGTCGGCGGCCCCACCGCGGCCCTGTAGCCAGGCCAGACCGAGGTTATAAGCGGCCGTCGGGTGGCCCTGCTGGGCTGCGGCGGTGTAATAGTCACGGGCCTTGGCGCCATCGGCGGGCAGCAGCTGGTTGTCGTCATAGAGCAGGCCAAGCAGGAACTGGGCCTCGGCATAACCCTCTGCTGCCAGCGGCTCCAGCACCTTGAGTGCGGCGCTGACATAGCGGTCCTGCAGCAACAGGCGGGCTACGGCCGTGGCGGCCCCCGGGTGGCCGAGATCGGCGGCTTGCTGATACCAGCGGCGGGCGGCGTTACGGTCGGCGGTGACGGTAGTGCCGGTTTCATAAAAACCGCCCAGTGCATAGGCGGCACTGGCCGACTGCAGCTCGGCAGCGGCCAGATAGGCATCACGGGCAGTCGCCAGATCGCCGCTGTCAACGGCCTCTTCGGCCGCCGCCAAGTACCATTCTGCGGGGGCATTGGCGGGCGGCTGCGGCAGCTTGCCGTCGCTGCTTGGGGTGCTCTGGCAGGCGCTCAACAGCAACGCTACAAGGGTCAGCAGCACCGCCCAGGGGTGCGCAATCTGTGCCATCAATCGCCATCTCAATACAGCCCGTGCTGTCGTTAAGGATGCCTCGCCAGCCCCCGGCTGGCGAGTGCTGGATCAAAATTCTGCCGTAGCCGCACCAGCAAACAGCCCGGCACTGCCGCTTGGGGCCGGCGCAATGAGCGCCGCGTGCTACCTTGAAGCTGCACAGCGGCAGTAATGGACATGATGGTTGAACAGTGACAGGCGGCGGATGATGGTCAGCAGCAGGCTGCTGAAAGTGGTGGTGGTGGCTCTGGCCTATCTGGTGGCTGCGCGTTTCGGCAGCCTGTTTGCCGTGCCGCCGGGTTTTGCCAGTGCCATCTGGCCACCTGCGGGCATTGCCCTCGCCGCTCTGCTGTGGTGGCGTGGGCCGGCTCTGGTTGGGATTGGCCTGGGCTCGCTGGCCACCAACCTGTGGCTGCTACTGGCCGCTGGCGGCCAAGCACCCTGGACCACGCCCCAACTACTGGCGCCATTGCTGATCGGCTGCGGCGCCATGGCCCAGGCGCTGGTTGGTGGCTGGCTGGTGCGGCGCTGGCTGCCGTGGCCGCCGGCCCTGCAAACCGGGCCGGAGGTATTGCTGCTGATGCTGCTGGTGGGGCCGCTGGCATCGGTGGTTAATGCGTCGGTTGGGGTGGCCAGCCTCACCCTGCTGGGGTTGACCCCACTCTCTGGTGCCCCCTTGAGCTGGCTCACCTGGTGGGCCGGTGACGCCATTGGTGCCATGACCTTCACCCCGCTGTTGCTGCTGTTGGCCAAACCGGGGGCGGCCAGTCGCCGGCGGGCTCGCCAGGTGGTGGTGCCCATTGTTATCACCCTGCTGGTGGTGGCGGCCTTTGTGGCCCTAGCCCGTCAGGCCGGCGATCAACGTCGGCAACTGCAGTTCGACGCCACGGCCGCAGCCGTGGGCCGGGCCTTGGCAGAGCGGATCGATGAAGCTGAACGGGTGGTGGTGACGCTGCGGGGGCTGTTTGAGGCCAGCGATGAGGTGGCTCGTGATGACTTTGCCCGCTTTGTCAGTTACCTGCCGCTGGCCGGGCTGGGCATTAGCGCTCTTGAATGGTCGCCGCGCATCAGCGATGCCGAGCGCCCGGCGCTGGAGCGGGAGCTGAGCGCTTTGGCGGGCACCGCGATCACGCTGGCCACAGTGGTGGATGGCAAACGCCAGCCGGTGGGCCCGCAGCCCTTTTATTTCCCGGTCAGTTACGTCGAACCGTTAACCGGTAACGAGGCGGCGCTAGGGCTGGATCTGCAGGCGCAGGCCCAGCGTCTGCAGCTATTGCAGCAGGCCGAGCAGCTAGATGGGGTGGTGGCCTCGACGCCGATCGCGCTGGTACAGGGCGGACGGGGCATGCTGCTGATCGCCCCGGTACGGCCGTCGGCTCAATCTCATCAGGCCATTGGCGGTTTTGTCCTCGGGGTGCTGCATCTTGACCCCTGGCTTGGCGGCGCGCTGGCCGATATCGATCTGTCGGGCTTGAGTGTCACCATCAGCGACACCAGCGCCGGCGGCGAGCCACTGTTCAGCTATGGCCCGGCACAGCGCGGCGACAGCCGCGAGCAGCTGCTGACTGCGGGTAACCGTCAGTGGCAACTGACGTTGACTGCGGGCAGTGATTACTTCTTTCGAGAGCAGGATTGGCTGCTGTGGCTGATGATCACGCTGGGCCTGCTGTTTACCGTACTGCTGTGCAGTCTGCTGCTATTGATCACCGGCACCACTGCCCAAGTGGCCCAGCAGGTGGTGGAGCGCACCGCCGAACTGCAGCAGGCGCTGGTGCGGGCGGATCGTGCCAATGCCGCCAAAGGGGAGTTTCTGGCCAATATGAGCCATGAGGTGCGCACCCCGATCAACGCCATCAGTGGCATGTTGACGCTGGTCGGTGACGAGCCGCTGAGCGTGCGGGCCCGCGATTATCTGGCCAAGGCCCAGCAGGCCACCGGCGTACTGCTCAGAGTAGTTAACGATATTCTCGATTATTCCAAGATCGAGGCCGGACGCTTGGAGCTGGAGCAGCGTCCGTTCAACCTCCACCAACTGGTGATGGGGCTGGCCGGGGTGATCCGGCCGGCGGCCAACGACAAGGGGTTACAGTTCAAGGTGCGCC
>JAGOCY010000398.1 GCA_017998495.1 Corallincola sp. | reverse complement strand
GTTCTTGGCCATGGCCGTGCTCTCCGTCCGGAAACTGTATGTGCATACAGTATAGGCGTGGCTGCATAACATGGGTAATCAGGCAAACCAATCGCCAAACGCAGTATCGCCATTGACCAGACTGGCCAGCGCCGCATCACGACTGACGCCAAAGGGGCCACCCATGATGTCAGAGGTAAAACGGGCATAGCGCAGCTCGGCGTTGTCACGCGGGCTGAAGTCGTAGGTCAATTTGACGGACAGCGACTGGTTGTCCATGGCGGCAGTCTCACCCACGCCATTGCCATCGCCATCGAAGCCATCGGCAGTGTAGCTCTGGGCGGTGACCAGTGCCCCACCCTTGCCGTCTTTGGTGACCGCCGTCCCCATGACGCTGGCGTTGCGATAACCGTCGGTGCCGGTCGACAGGTCAGCCTCCACGCCGTTGCGGTATGGGGTGGTGGTGATGATGTTGATGGTGCCGCCAATCGCCTCCGGCGCGATCATCGAGGCCCCCGAGCCACGCGCGATCTCGATGCTGTCGATACCGGCAGTCGAGATCGCATCCATGCCGTAATAACTGGAAACCATCGAGTGCATCGGCACTCCATCGACCAGAATGGTGGTGTGCTCCCCCTTGAGGCCGTTGATCATCACCCGCTTGATGCCACACATCGAACACTCGTTGCTGACGCGGATGCCAGGCGCGGTGTCGATCGCTTCTGACAGGGTGGCCGACTGGCTGGCAAACAGCTCGGCATCGCTGATCAGTTCGGTCTTTTCAATCATGTCGCCCAACTGACCCTTACGCTCCAGCCGCTGGCGTACCCCCTGAACCTCAATCACCTCAACCGGTTGGTCCGCATCGCTGGCGGTGTTCGCCCCGCTCTTGGGGTTGTCTGCCTGTGCAGGCAAGGCCAGCGCCAGCATCAGTGCGGTGGCAACGGGAGTTAAAGGCAGGGGGTGCAGCCTGACGTTGATCGATGCGCGCATGGTGATCCTCACTACGCAAATGAAATTTGTTATCACCTGCGGATGATGCAGCAATGCCCCACATGCAACAAGATGGCATTTGCTGTTAATTGACAAAAATCAAAATGACAGACGCAGCGAGAGATAGCCTGGCGTCAAAGATCAGGGCGACAGCGGCCCAATAACGAAAAAGGGCAGCTAATGCTGCCCCCCTGTGTCTGCTAACCAGTCGGAATTAGTCTTCGGCGCTGACCCGCACCAGAGTGCGGCCGGTGACCTTGCCATCAAGCAGCGCATCGGCCAATGCCGGTACCGCATCCAGCGGGATTTCCAGCGCCAGCTGCTCATAGATCCCTTCCGGCAGGATCTCGCCCAGCCGCTGCCAGGCGAGCTGTCGCCGCGGTGCCGGACAGATCACCGAATCGACCCCCTGCAGCCGCACATTGCGCAGAATAAAGGGCATCACTGAAGTTGGCAGCTCAACACTGCCGGCCAGGCCACAGGCGGCGGCAACGCCGTTGTAGTGCAGCTGACTAAGCAGCGTGGCCAGCATTGGTCCCCCCACGGTATCAACAACGCCGCTATAGAGCTGCTTGTCGAGCAGTCGCGGCTTGCCGCTGAAACTGTCACGCGCCAGCACCGCCTTGGCGCCAAGGCCCAGCAGGTAGTCTTCATTATCCGGCCGCCCGGATACCGCCACCACCTGATAGCCAAGCTCAGCCAGCAAGGCGACGGCCACGCTACCGACCCCGCCACTGGCACCAGTCACCACCACCGGATGCGGGTTGCCGGGCATCACCCCGCCCTCCTCAAGCGCCATCACGCACAGCATGGCGGTGAGGCCGGCGGTACCCAAGGCCATGGCGTGGCGATCGCTCAGGCTATCGGGTAAATGGCACAACCAGTCAGCCTTGACCCGGGCCCGTTCGGCCATGCCGCCCCAATGTTCCTCGCCCACCCCCCACCCGGTCAGCATTACCTCATCGCCTTCTTCAAAACGCGAGTCGGCGGAGCTGAGCACGGTGCCGGCAAAGTCGATGCCCGGCACCATCGGCCAGTGGCGCACGATCTTGCCGCGACCGGTAATGGCCAGTGCGTCTTTGTAGTTGAGAGCCGAATAGCGCACTTTGACCAGCACTTCGCCGGCCGGCAGTTCGCTGTCATCGACATCACGCACCGCCGCCTGGGTTTTGCCGTCGCCATCCTGGGTCAGCACTAAAGCCTTGAACATGAGCGCCTCTATTAGCCTGTCGCAATGCTGTAAATAGTGGCACAGGATCCACATTCAGCGACTTGACCCTGATCCCAGCCAGTAGCAGTTGCCACAGCTCGCCAACGTCAAACCCACGTCATGGCGTCAAAGGCATGAAATATGCTGGAGAAGCTCGAACCTGCTGCAATGACGAGGTGCTGTCATGAGCATTCAGAGCTTTAAAGCCGTTGAACCGACACTCTTTGCCCGCATCACCCAACCGCTGCGCGCCTTTTACCTGGATCTGCCCGGCGGTGCCTGTATCGAGTTTTTCGATGCCGAGGGGCGCATGGTGGCGATGCGCGATCAGAGCGATAGCAATCAAGATCTACTGCTGGTGTCACCAGACCTCTGCTTGGTACCAGCCAACCATTAACAAACCAAGCCCCTGAAAACGCCAAAAGGCCCTGTAGGGCCTTTGGTCTGACTGCTGTTCAGTCGGTCAGTTGTTTGGCAGGGGCGGAGGGATTCGAACCCCCAACCATCGGTTTTGGAGACCGCTGTTCTACCATTGGAACTACGCCCCTCAAACAACGCTGCGCATTATACGGAGCATCCTTCAAAGGTAAAG
>JAGOCY010000397.1 GCA_017998495.1 Corallincola sp. | reverse complement strand
TGACCAGCCACTGGGCATCAGCGCCAGCATCGGTTGGTGCGAGATCCACAGCCGCGATCCCCAGCAGCTGATCAACAACGCTGACCGCGCCTGCTACACCGCCAAGGCGCGCGGCCGTAACACCTGCGTGGATTTTCATAGCCTCAACGACCGCGGCTGAGTGCGCTCACCACCTCAGCTTTGGGTTATGCTGGCGCCTCCCGCTATTGACCGGAGTGCCTTATGCGCATCGCCCTTTTTTCCGCCAAGCGCTACGACCGTGAGTTTTTTGAGTTGGCCAACCGCGAGCTGGGCCACAGCCTGGAGTTCTTTGACATTGGCCTGTCGGCCCGCACCGTGCGCCTGGCCCACGATGCCGAGGCGATCTGCGCCTTCGTCAACGACGACATCAGCGCCGCCACCCTCGAAGCGATGGCGGAAGCTGGCATCAAGCTGCTGCTGATGCGCTGCGCCGGCTTCAATAACGTTGATGTGGCGGCGGCCCAACGTTTGGGCATCAGCATCGCCCGAGTGCCGGCCTATTCGCCGGAAGCGGTGGCCGAACATGCTGTGGCCCTGATGCTGACCCTCAACCGCCGCATCCATAAAGCCTATCAACGCACCCGCGACGCCAACTTCAGCCTCGATGGCCTAATCGGCTTCAACATGTATGGCAAAACGGCCGGCGTGGTCGGTACCGGCCGCATCGGCCTGGCCACCGCCCGCATTCTCAAGGGCTTTGGCTGTCAGCTGCTGGCCTATGACCCCTACCCGAGCAAGGCCGCTGAAGAGATTGGCGCCAGCTATGTCGACCTCGACACCCTGCTCGGCCAGTCCGACATCGTCACCCTGCACTGCCCGCTGACCCCGGAAAACACCTACCTGATCAACAGCCAGTCGCTGGCCAAAATGAAGCCGGGAGCGATGCTGATCAACACCAGCCGCGGCATGCTGGTGGACTCCAAGGCCGCCATCGAAGCGCTCAAGGCGGGCCAGCTCAGTGCCCTCGGCCTCGACGTGTACGACAACGAACAGCACCTGTTCTTTGAGGACCTCTCCAACGAGGTGATCAAGGATGACGTGTTCCGCCGCCTGTCGGCCTGTCACAACGTTATCTTCACCGGCCATCAGGCCTTCCTCACCCGCGAAGCCCTGACCAGCATTGCCACCACCACCCTCAACAACGCCAGCGCCTTTGCCCGTGGCCAGCGTAGCGGCAACGAGGTGGACGCCCCCCTCGCCCCTTGATCGGGATCACGCCGGCCCGCGATGGGCCGGCCTGTTTTTGACCACCGCTCGCAAATTCCTGCTATCCCCTGTCCACTTCTTTGACAGTACTGTACCCAGTGCCTAGCATCTTGCCGAGATTAACCCTAAGTCATTGTTAAACAATCGTTAATAACTGTCGTCAGGTACATGGCATGGCACTACTCAACAGTATTTCGATCCGCGGCAAGATCATCGCCCTGGCGGTCACGGTGGCCATTGGTCTGGTCGCCATCCTGTGGCTCGGCAACAACGCCCTGACTGCTGCATCCGAACGCCTGACCCTGCTGGAGCAGGTCTACTACCCGGTACTGGCGCGCTCCACCGCCAATGCCCAGCAGCTGGAGCGGATGGCCGATACCTTCAGCACCGCCGTGACCATCGGTGAGCTGGAGGCCCTGGCCAATACTGAAACCCTGCTGGCCGCCATGAACGATGGCTTCAAGCTGCAGCGGGAGAAATTGCCGGAAGCGGCCGCAGTGATCGACTCGCTGGTCAGCCAGACGGTCACCTATCACCGCGATGCCAAAGCGCTGGCCGCCGGCCTGATCGATGGCTCACTGCCGATGGAGCAGGTGCAGGCCAAGGCCGCCACTGTCAGCTAGGAGCTGGACCAGCTCAAGGCGGCGCTGGCCAAATTCCAGAGCGATAGCGAGAAGGCCTTTACCACCCTGGTCGCCGATGCCAATGCCAGCGCCAGCCAGACCCGCATCACCAATCGCATTATCGGCATCATCGTGCTGCTGATTGTCGGCACCGGCGGCTGGCTGATCGCCGGCAACATCAGCCGCAGCGTGCTCAAGGTGGCGCGGTCACTGGAGGCGATGGCCCAAGGCGATGGCGACCTGACGGTGCGCCTGCACCACGACGGCCAGGACGAGCTGGCAGAACTGGTGAATGGCTTTAACCAGTTCATCAGCAAACTGCGCGACTCGATCCGCGCGGTGGTCGACAGCGTCTCGCAACTGCGCGCCACCACCGGCCAGCTAGCCAGCAGCAGCAATGCCGCCACCGCCCAGATCGCCGCTCAGGGCAATGCCATCGATCAGACCACCACCGCGCTGTCGGAGATGTTCATGACCGTCAAGCATGTGGCCGAGCATGCCGCCGACGCCAGCGCCGCCGCCACCGCTGCCGACAGCGAGGCGCGCAGTGGCAGCGCCGTGGTCGACCGCACCATTGCCGCCATCAACGATCTGGCCGGTGAAGTGGCTTCCACCGCTCAGGCCATTGCCCAGCTTGAGGGCTACACCAGCAACGTCGGTACCATTCTGGCCACCATTCGCGGCATTGCCGAGCAGACCAACCTGCTAGCCCTTAACGCCGCCATCGAGGCGGCGCGCGCCGGTGAGCAGGGGCGCGGTTTCGCCGTGGTCGCCGATGAGGTGCGCAATCTGGCGTCGCGTACCCAGCAGTCGACGGTTGAGATTCAGGGGGTGCTGGAGGAGCTGCAGCACTCGGCCAAAGGCGCGGTACAGGCGATGCAGCGTGGCACCGACATGGCCCGCCGTGGGGTCGAACAATCGGATGTG
>JAGOCY010000396.1 GCA_017998495.1 Corallincola sp. | reverse complement strand
ACCGCATCCAGCGGAAAATCGCTGACCCGGGTGCGATGGAGCATGGCCACATGGGCGCCACAGCCGAGCAGCTCGCCCAGATCGTCCACCAGTGAGCGGATATAGGTGCCCTTGGAGCACTGCACCTCAAGGGTGGCGTCAGTGCCGTCAAAGTCGACCAGCTCCAGGCTGTAGATGGTGATCGGGCGGGCGGGGCGGGGAATGTCGATGCCACGGCGGGCATACCAGTAATAGGGGTTGCCCTCATACTTGAGGGCCGAATAGATGGAGGGCACCTGCATCTGCGGCCCACGGAACTGGGCCAGCGCCGCCTCCAGCTGGTCGCGGCTCACGCTGACCGGCCGCTCGCTCACCACCTCACCATCGGCATCCGAGGTGGTGGTGCGCACCCCCAGTCGGGCCACAGTACGATAGCCCTTGTCGGCATCGAGCAGATAGCCGGCAAACTTGGTGGCTTCACCAAAACAGATCGGCAGCATGCCGGTGGCCAGCGGATCGAGGGCACCGGTATGGCCGGCCTTGGCCGCCCCAAACAGCCGCCGCACCTTCTGCAGCGCATCGTTGGAAGAGAGGCCAAGCGGCTTGTCGAGCAGGACGATACCGTCTAGCTCGCGCCAGCGGCGGCGAACAGTGGTCATCGACCGACCTCAGGCTGACTCGCTGTCGTCAGCACCCTGCTGACGGGCCTTGTCGGAGGCCACGGCATCGTTAACCAGCTGGGTCAAACGCACGGCGTCAACCAGAGTGCTGTCATAAACAAACTTGAGCAGCGGCACGGTGCGCACCTTCATCGATTTGCCGAGCAGACCACGCATAAAGCCGGCGGCTTCATTCAGCCCTTTCAGCCCCAGCTTGATGCGCTCCTGATCGTCGCTGAAAAAGGTGACAAACACCTTGGCATGGCTGAGATCGCGGGCGACCTCCACCTCGTTGATGCTGACCATGCCGATGCGCGGATCTTTGACCTCGCGCTGCAGCAACAGCGCCAGCGAGCGTTTGATCTCCTGGGCGACCCGGTCAGTGCGACTGAACTCTTTCATCTGGTTCATCCCCTTATGCAAAAACTGCGGGGGCTATGGCAGCCCCCGCATCTGTCACTGGCTGGTGGCCCGCGTTACAGCGTGCGCACCACCTCGACAGTCTCGAACACTTCGATCTGGTCGCCGACCCGTACGTCATTGTAGTTACGCACGCCGATACCGCACTCCATGCCGTTACGCACTTCGTTGACGTCATCCTTGAAGCGGCGCAGCGACTCCAGTTCACCCTCGTAGATCACCACGTTGTCACGCAGGACGCGAATCGGGGCGCTGCGCTTGATGGTGCCTTCGGTGACCATACAGCCGGCGATCAGGCCGAACTTGGGCGAGCGGAACACTTCGCGCACCTGCGCCAGACCGATGATCTGCTGCTTGAACTCCGGCTTGAGTATGCCGGTCATCGCCGCCTTGACCTGATCGATCAGGTCGTAGATGACGCTGTAGTAGCGCAGATCCAGACCCTCGTTCTCGATGATGCGACGGGCGCTGGCATCAGCACGGACGTTAAAGCCGAGCATGATGGCCGAAGAGGCCGCAGCCAAGCTGGCGTCGGTTTCGGTAATACCACCCACACCGGAGCCAACAATGCGTACCTTGACCTCGTCGGTCGACAGCTTGAGCAGGGCGTCGCTGATCGCTTCCACCGAGCCCTGCACATCGGCTTTGAGCACGATGTTGAGTTCCGACACCTTGCCACTGCCGACGTTGTCGAACATGGTTTCGAGGTTGGCTTTCTGCTGACGGGCCAGTTTGACTTCGCGGAACTTGCCCTGACGGTAGAGCGCCACTTCGCGCGCCTTGCGCTCGTCACGCACCACCGTGGCTTCGTCACCCGCAGCCGGCACGCCAGACAGACCCAGCACTTCAACCGGGATCGACGGGCCAGCTTCGTCCACTTCCTTGCCGGTTTCATCGATCAGGGCGCGGACACGGCCATACTCGAGACCACAAAGCAGGATGTCGCCTTTGCGCAGGGTACCGCGCTGCACCAGGATGGTGGCCACCGGGCCGCGACCCTTGTCGAGGCGCGATTCGATCACCACACCAGCGGCCGGGCCATCGAAGGGCGCCTTGAGTTCCAGTACTTCAGACACCACCAGGATGTTCTGCAGCAGGGTATCGACGCCCGTGCCCTGCTTGGCCGAAACATGGACGAAAGGCACATCGCCGCCCCACTCTTCCGGCAGTACGTTCTGTACCGACAGCTCGTGGCGCACGCGATCCGGATCGGCATCCGGCTTGTCGATCTTGTTGACCGCCACCACCAGCGGCACGTTGGCGGCGCGGGCATGCTGAATGGCTTCGATGGTCTGCGGCATCACGCCGTCATCGGCAGCCACCACCAGCACCACCACGTCGGTCGCCTTGGCACCGCGGGCACGCATCGAGGTAAATGCGGCGTGGCCAGGGGTATCGAGGAAGGTGATCACACCGTTCTCGGTCTCGACGTGATAGGCGCCGATATGCTGGGTAATGCCACCGGCTTCGCCAGAGGCCACCTTGGTGCGGCGGATGTAGTCGAGCAGCGAGGTTTTGCCGTGGTCGACGTGACCCATGATGGTCACTACCGGCGGCCGGCTACGCTCTTCGCTGCTGGCCGCAACATCGGCCAGCACCTGCTCTTCCAGTTCGTTGGCGCTGACGGCGACCGGCTTGTGGCCCATCTCCTCACACACCAGGATGGCGGTTTCCTGATCGATCACCTGATTGATGGTGGCCATGACCCCCATCTTCATCATGGTGCGGATCAC
>JAGOCY010000026.1 GCA_017998495.1 Corallincola sp. | reverse complement strand
GACTGGGCACTCACCTCGGGCGGGCTGGTGGTGCTGCTGTCGGCGCTGCTGGTGGTGGTGCTGGGCATCTACCCGCAGCCGCTGATCGATCTGGTGCAGCAGTTCAAGCAGGTGGTGGTGAGCTAGCGCCGAGTTCGCCCATTCGCAACAGCGGCGCCCACGGGCGCCGCTTGTTTATCTGGATCAAGGGCTCGGCGACAGCCGGACACCACGGGCGGGCGTTGGCAGCTACCCTTGGATGGCCGTAGTTATGGCATTCCACTTCCACCACCACAGGAGGTAGCCCATGCACCTCACCCGCTGGAACCCCTTTCAAGATCTCGATGAACTGTTCGGTCCCTATCAGCGCCTGTTGGCTCGCCGCAGCAGCGACCTAGCGCCTGGCAGTGACTGGCTGCCCGCCGTAGATATCACCGAGGATGACCAGGAGTACCTGATCAAGGCCGAACTGCCAGAAGTCGCCAAAGAGGACATCAAAATCCAGCTCGACAACGGCACGCTCAGCTTCAGCGGTGAACGTCGTCATGAAAAAAAAGATGACAAGCAGCATCGCATTGAGCGTGTCTACGGCAGTTTCACCCGCAGCTTCGGCCTGCCGGCCAATGTCGATGGCACAAAGATCAGCGCCGAGCACCGGGATGGCATGCTCTATCTGCATCTGCCTAAGGTCGCCGTGACCAAGCCCAAGGCAACCGAGATCCCGTTGCGTTAACGCAGCGACCTCACCGTCGCTAACCAAATGGGCGACCCCTTGCGGGCCGCCCATGACGCATTGCAGTACCGCACTCCCTGCGCCCAGTCGGTATCAATCCACCTGTACCGACCAGTTAGCGGCGATATCGATAATCTCCACCCGTCCGACCCGCTGTTCGAGATAGCCGGCCGTGCGCTCGGCCCCCCTCGACTCGGCAAAAGCAACGACCTGCATGCCGTTGCACAATAGCTTCTCGCCAATCAACGGCACCGTTAGCCGGAATTCGCGCAGGGTACGCTGCATCTGGCCGATCCGAGGCGATCGCCTTGCAGGTACTGATCAGTGCCTGCTCGATATAGTCATTCGACATCGCTTGAGCATTGCCAACCACTCCAAGGCTCAAGGCCACCACCAGCCACATCTTGGCATTCATGGCCAACCTCCGAGGTTATTGCCACTCAGGAAGCGAGATGCCACCACCAGCGGGTAACACCTGCTGCTGTGGCGCCACAGCGCTGCATATCGCGAACCAGTCCGGCCAAGGGGTTGATTAAAAATTGATCAGGATCAGCAAGGTGAATGGCGTTCTGCCCCGAAGGGGGCAAAGTGTAAAGACAAGCGACAGCGAACCGAGATAGCAAAGGCTCAGCTGACTTCGCGCAGCTCAAAGCTGACTGCCAGTGCCTCACGCAGCGCCGCCACATAGCCGCTGTGAGGCGGGCTGGTCAGCAGCTGCGCCAGCTCCTCGCCCACCGGGGTAAAGCGCAGGTAACTCAGGCGGGTCGCGGGCCGGCGCGGCACCAGTTGCCAGCGTTGGTTGGTGATCACCAGCGGGATCTCATCCTCAGGGCCAAAAGGCCCGGCGGCGAACTCTTCGGTGTAGAGCAGCCCCAGCTCCTCCAGCGCCAGCACCGCCGACGGCGGCAGGCCAAAACGGGCCAGCGACAGACTGGTGTCGGCGTTCTTGCTGGTTAGCACCTGCCACCACGGCAAGGGGGTACCCCAGCCCTGCAAAATCTGCAGCCCGTGGCTGTCACCGATACGGCAGCGCAAGGCCAGCGCTGCGCGCAGCAGGCTGGCATCACGCTCAGTGAACTGACGCAAGCGCACCAGCGCCTTGGCAGTAAAACTGCCGGGGCGATTGACCTCGGCCACCAGAATGCGCGCCCACAACGACTGCAGCGGCGGCGCATGGATGTCGGCCGCCAGCTCGAGAAATTGGGCCAGCCAGTCGGCATCAGGAGCGCTGCCACTACCATCAGTGACATAGCTCAGGGCCTCGGCGGTCACCGCCTCCAGATTCTGCTGGCGCAGCAGCTCCCACTGGCGCAGGCGCAGGCGGGTGCGCCGCGCCAGGCTGTCATTGCTGTCGGCGACCACCGCAAAGCGGCTCAGCGCCTCACGCAGGGCGCTGTGCTGACGTTCGCGCTGCAACCGGCTGCGTTCACTGCTGCTCACGCCGCTGCTCCCGGTAGTACTGCTGTTTGGCACTGTACATGCGGGCATCCGCCTCACGGAACAGCTGGGCGGGCGGCAGCTCCTGACTGCTGGCCCAACCCAGCGAGAAGCTGATCGGCAACACCACCGGCGGCTCACGACCGCCCAGGGTCAAGGTATGCCCTCCTTGACCCGCCTGCAGCCGCTCGGCCAGCTGGCGGCAAGAATCGAGGGTGCCGCCCTGGACCAGAATGGCAAACTCATCACCGCCGAGACGGTGAACCACATCGGTTTTGCGCCCAAACTGGCGCAGCAACTTGCCCACCGCTTCCAGCAGCTGATCGCCGGCGCTGTGACCGTAGCGATCATTGGCCTCTTTAAGGCCATTAACGTCGATCACAAACAAGCCGAAATGACGTTCGGGGAAACGGATCAAAGTGTTACTGGCCAGTGCCAGTGCCTCATCGAAGGCCTTGCGGTTGGGCAGATTGGTAAGGGCATCGGTACGCGCCATGCGCTCCAGCTCGGCAGTAAGCAGCCGGCCTTCAGTGATGGCCGCCAGCTGCTTGCAGAACAGGCGCATGATGTCGCGATCCGCCGGATCGAGCTGGGCGGTCAGCAGCGCCAGCACCCCCAGCAGCTCGCCTTTGGCGTTGTACATGGGGAACAGCTGGTAGACCCGGCGTTCATGGCGCAGCTCGGCCGGCAGGGTCAAACCGGCCGACACGACCGTGCGCAGCTGCAGATCCAGCCACTCGGCGCTGCTCTCATCCAGCCCCACATGCACCAGCGGCGACAGCCCACCCGGCTCGCGCAGCACCGCCGCCAACGGCAATTGCGGATAGAGATTGCGCAGCTCGGCCAGCGCCGTCGCCTCCAGTTCCCCCAGACTGTCCTGCTGCAGTTCCACCCCTAGATGCAGCAACGCCTGCAGACTCTGGCGACTCTTCTCCTCGCGCCTTAGCGAATCCGACAGCGCGGCGGTTTTCTCCTTGACCCGCGCCTCCAGCTCATCGTTGAAGCTGAGCAGTCGGCGGTTGTATTCCTCTTTCTCCTGATTGGCCACTTCCAGCGCCAGGTTCTGCTCACGCAGCGAGCGCAGCTGGGCATCGATGGTCAGCCCCATCTGCTTGAGGGTGGTGCGCACCTCCTCAAACTCGGCAAAACGGAATGGCCTGACCTCGGTGTCGTAGTGGCCGGCGCCATAATCACCGACCAGTGCCGTCAGCCGCCGGAACGGCGCCACCAGCCAGCGAGTAACGCCGAGGGCCGCCGCCAGCGCCACCAGCAGGATAACAATGATGGTGATAGTGACGGCACGCTGGGCCTGCTGCAGATCAGCAATGCGGGCCGAGCGGCTGACCTGCATCACCAGCGAAAACTCCAGCGGCTGTTCAACATGGGTACTGCCGATGGTCAAACGGCGGATAGCCACCACCGCGTCCTCGCCGCTGGCAGACTGTTCGGCGTTGGCCGGGGCCGCGATCACCTGCTGGCCCTGCATCACCGCCACCTGCTCACGCTCCTTGAGGTGGGGCAACAGCACCTCATAGACCCTTGGCCAGGGTACCACCGCCACCAGATAGCCCTCGGGCTGGCGGGTCAGCCCCTCCTGCAGCACATGGCGATACAGCGGCACCACAATGGCAAAACCGTTACCGGCAACCGGGCCATCGGTGGTGGCGGTCAGCGCCAGTTCGATAAAGGGCAGCAGCAGCTGCTTGCCATCGGTGATGGCGCCATCGGCCTGGGCCCGTCTGAGCCGCTCGGCGAAAGGACCATCCTCCACCGCCACCACATGGCCATTGAACTCCTCCGCCACGCGCAGATCGTTGTCGAGCAGATAGAGGCTGGTCACCAGCGGCGACTGTTCAACAAAGGCTTTCATAGCGCTGAAGGCATGGCTGGAGAAGAGAAAACTGTCGAGCGCCTGGATCAGCAGCCGCTCGCGGGTAAACAGCTGCAGGTTGTTGGAAAGAATCGAGAACTTGAAGCCGACGTCATCGGCCATGGTGCCCAGGGTGCGCTCCATCACCTCGCTGGCCTGAGCCTGCAGGGTATCGTACTGACGATCCAGCATCACCACGCTGACCACGGCCGCCGGCAGCAGGGCCGCCGCCAGCAGGGCGGCACCAAGCAACTGGCGCAGGGTCAGGCGCACAGGTTCCATCACAGACCGCCGCGTTTCACCAGTTCGCGGTCCGCCAGATCCTGCATCACTGCAGCCGCATCCTCGGCGCTGGAACCGTTCATCAGCCGCTGAAAGCCTTTGGACATCGCCTGCCAGGCCACCGCCATGGCCGGGCTGCTGGGCATGGGCCGGGTCTGCTCCAGCTGGCGCAGCATCACTTTGGTATCCGCATCAGCGTTGGCCATTACCTGATCAAATACCGTACGGTTGACCGGCAGCAACTTGGCGGTCTGGTAGATCTTGTGCTGCTGTTCCGCCGACTGGAAGAAACGGGCAAAGGCTTTGAGCACTGGCAGCTTCTCCGGCATGTCATTGACCATCGGGAACGCCAGCACATAGGTCGAGCTCATCGGCGTCATCACCCGCTCATCGATCAACGGCAGGGTGGTCACGCCAAAGTTATCGCCCAGCTCCCGGCGTGAATCGGCAAGCGCCCAATCGCCATTGATGGCATAGCCAAACTTGCCATCGTTGAAGGCTTTCTGGGCGCAGTCGTAATCGCAGCTGGCTTCGATCACCCCCTGGCCGGAGAGATCTTTGTAATAGCTGAGGGCCGCCACCATAGCCGGCGTGTTGAGGGTGATCTGATCACCATCCATCGGCCAGCCACCAAAAGCGCCCAGAAATCCGGCAAACCAGAACATCTCGCCATAGTTCCAGCCAATCAGCCGTGCCCCCTTGGCCTCGATCGCCTCTTTCTGCTTGATCAGCTCAGCCCAGGTAGCGGCAGGCTCGGCTACCAATGACTTGTTGTAAAACAGCATCAGATGGTTGCCCTGGATCACCGGCACCCCCCACTGATTGCGGCCAACAATGGTGGTGGCACGGGCTACCGGCATGGTTTGGGCGTCATTCCAGCCGTTATCCACTGGCCGCAACCGCAACTCCTGATAGAGGCCGAGAAAATCAGACGGCACCAGCATCACATCGGGCATCAGCCCGGATTGCGCCCCGAGCAGCAGCTCGGCCTTGACGTCGCCTGGGGCATAAGGGGTTACTTTGACCGTATGGCCGGTGGCCTTGGCAAAATCCTTGGCCACCTGGTCAACAAACACCAGCGACTGGTGGGCGTGCCAGAACTCAATCTGGATGGCGTTGGCAGCCAGAGCTGGCAGCAGCAGGCTGAGGGTGAGCAGGGCACGGCAGATCATGGTGAGACTCTCCGGAATGACAGATACGGAAACCGCAACGCGGACCTCCCTGCTCCACCGCTAGCGGCCATACTTTAGCAGCATGCTGATACGGCTGCGGCAACCATAGGGCCAAAACGTGAATCGGCCAGCAGCCACAGCCTCAACCACCGGGAGCCGAGATGACTATCTGCCAGATGCTACCGTTGATCCTGCTGCTCAGCAGCGCCGCTGGCGCCGGCCCAGTGGTGGTGCGCAACAGCAGTGATCTGCCCTTTGATGCCTTTGCCCTGAAGCGCGAACTCATGGCGCAACAGGCCTGGCAGGAGGTGCTGCGCCAGCAACAGAGCCTGGAGTGGCTGGAGCAGCTGCCATTGTGGTGCACCCGTGCCCCCGGCAGCGGCGCCAGTGATTTCAGCTGCGACGGCCTCTACTACCGCCCCTTCCACCATCAGGGCCACAACGGCTATCTGCGCATCGATCCGCCCGAAGTGAGGCGCCAGCCCCCTGCAGCAACGCCCTGAACTGCAGCGGGCTGTCATGCTCAGTCATCAGGTGCGAAAGCGGCTGACCAGCTGGCTGAGCTGACCCGCTTCGGCCGCCAGCGCATCGGCATTGCTGCTCGACTCGGCAGTCGACAGGGCCAGCTCGCTGGCCACACTGCCAATCACCGTGATGTTGCGCGACAGATCCTCGGTGACTGCGCTCTGTTCCTCCACCGCAGTGGCGATCTGGGCGTTGAGATCGCTGATCACCGCCACCGCTTCCGTGATGGTGACCAGTGCCTGCTCGGCCTCGGTCGACAGTTTGACCCCCTCATCCATACGCTGACGGCCGCGGTGCACCGCCTGCACCGCCGCCCCGGTGTTGTTGAGAATGCCATCGACCATCTGCTGGATCTCGACGGTGGAGCTTTGGGTGCGCTGGGCCAGGGTCCGCACTTCGTCGGCGACTACGGCAAAGCCGCGGCCGGCATCACCAGCACGGGCCGCTTCGATGGCGGCGTTGAGGGCCAGCAGGTTGGTCTGATCGGCAATACCCCGGATCACATCGAGGATGGAGACAATCTTGTCGCTCTGGGATTCGAGGGCGCCGATCACCTCGGCCACCGCCCCCAGTTCGCCAGCCACCACCCGCGTCTGCTCGGCGCTGGCCTTGACCACATTGCGGCCATTCACCGCCGCCCGGCTGGCTTCAGCGGCCGAATCGGCGGCACGGTTGGCACTGCCGGCGATCTCCTGTACCGCGGCCGCCATCTCATTCACCGCCGTTGCCACCTGATCGATCTCCAGCTGCTGGCGCTGGATCTGCTGGGCGTTGTTACGGCTCACCGCTGCTGACTGTTCCGCAGTGCCATTGACCGCCGCCGCCGCCTCCTTGATCTGGGTGACCAGCTCGCGCAGTTTGGCGATGAAGCGGTTCATGTTGGCCGCCAGCACCCCCACCTCATCCTGCGACAGCACCGGCAACTGGCGGGTCAGGTCACCCTCGCCTTCGGCCACATCTTTGATCAGGCGCGCTACCCGGCGCACCGGCGCCACGGTTTTGCCCATCACCAGCACCAGCACCAGCAAGCCGGCCCCCAGGATCAGCACGCCAACCACAATCTGACCCAGCAGGGTGCGGTCGCGCTGATCAGCCATCGCCTGCTCCACCGCCAGCGCCTCGGCCAACACCGCCTTATGAGGCATAGCCATCACCACCGCCCAGGTAGAGACCTCATCCACCACCGCAAAGGGGATCACCGTATGCACCAGATCGGCCTGTTCATCCAAGGAAAAATGGGTCTGGCCGGCACTAATAGCCGTCTGAATGGCTGGCCAGCGCTCTGCCAGCTGGTCGCGCGCGTGCTTGCCCAACCCCTCGCCCCCACTATCGGCGGCAATCACCCCGTCCTGTGACACCAGCCAGATCCGCCCTTGGCCCGCAAAGGCCTCACGGTTGCTGGCATCAATCAGCTGGGCCAGAAATGACAGCTCGATGTCGCTGCCGGTCATGCCAATAAACTTGCCCTGTTCAAGCAGCGGCCGTACCACCGATACCATCAAGGTCCCTTCGAACAGGTAGGGATCAGTGACACAGGGTTTAAGGGTCTGCTTCGGGCACTCGTACCACCAGTTGGTCGGCTTATCACCCTGCATGCTGGTGTCGTTGATCGATTCTTCGGTGGTGACGGTGTATTCCAGCTCACCCCGTTGATTGCGCACCCAGTAAGGCGAGAAGCGGCCCACCTCATTGGAGCCGTTCACCTCACTGTTGATGAAGCTGCCATCCTTGCTATCCAGCGCGTTGATCTCAAAGGTCAGATAGCTGCCCAGTACCTGAGGGGCCTGCAAGGTCAGGTCCTGCACCATCAGATTGCCAAATTCGCGGGCGACGTCGCTGCCAGCCTTGACCCGCTCACGCATATTGGCGCCCAACGCCACCAGCGCGCTGGCCAGCTCATCGCCCTCTTTGAATACCTGTTGCAAAGGTTGCGCGGTGCGATAAGCCAGCACCTCCATTCGCGCCTGGGCCCCCGCCTCCGCCATGGGCGTGATCTGCGCCGAAACGCGGTCCAGGGTGTTGTTGGCCGAGACCAGGCTGTAACTGACCAGGGCGATGGCGATCAAAGTGAGGCCTGCGCCGTTAAGCCAGACCAGTTTGGCAAGGATGGAGCGCTGCATGGAATCTCCGCTAGCACGAGATGGTAGGAGGCACGGGCAGTTAATCATGGTCAGCTGCGGCCACTTGTGCAAGTCAGCCACTGTGCCCACTCCTGGTGCAAGCCGTTGCCATATATCAGATTTAGTTGGTCCGCCGGGCGCAAACGGCATCTGCTCAGGGGCTGGCCAGAGTCACGTTTTCATCGCCAGCTGTGGCTATAATGGCAGCGCCGCCGCGGTTGGCGGCCATAACCTCATGGAGCCGCCATGCGTACAGGGAACCCGACACTCAACGACGCCACCTTTGATGGCCTGACCGTCCGCGACGGCAGCGCCCAGCAGATGACCCTTGGCGGTACCGTCAACAAGACTGCGCTGTTGCTGGCGCTGAGCCTGATCACCGCCGCCTGGTGCTGGGGCAAAGTGATGGCCGGCCTAGATCCGCAGACCGGCCAGTTGGCGAGCGGCATCATGCCGTTGATCTGGGGCAGCGCCATTGGCGGCTTTGTCATTGCCATGATCGCGACCTTCGCCAAGAAAACCGCGCCTTTCACCGCCCCGCTCTATGCGCTGGTCGAAGGGGTGTTCCTCGGTGGTATCTCGGCCTTTTTCGAGCTGTCATTCCCGGGCATCGTCACCCAGGCGGTGATGCTGACCTTCGGCACCCTCGCCGCTCTGCTGCTCGCCTACAAGAGCGGCCTGATCCGCGCTACCGAGAACTTCAAGCTGGGCGTAGTGGCCGCTACCGGCGCTGTTGCCCTGCTCTATCTGGTCAGCTTCGGCCTGTCATTCTTCGATATCCGCATCCCCTTTATCCACGAGGGTGGGCTGCTGGGCATCGGCTTCAGTCTGGTGGTGGTGGTGATTGCCGCCCTTAATCTGGTGCTCGATTTCGATTTCATCGAGCAGGGGGTCGAGCAGGGAGCCCCCAAATATATGGAGTGGTACGCCGCCTTTGGTCTGATGGTGACGCTGGTATGGCTCTACCTTGAGATCCTGCGACTGCTGGCCAAGCTACGTAGCGAGTAACGGCCTCGGCCGTGACTACCAAGGGCGCCTGCAGGCGCCCTTGCTGTAGCTGCGGCTAGCCGTTACCACCCGCATAAAAAAGCCGCAGCCAGATTTGGCTGCGGCATTATTCGGTAAAAATCCGAGAAACGCGCTGTTTGACTAACTGGACATCCAGCCCCCACCGGGATGAGGTCTGGCCGTTCCTGTAGGGTCTGAGTCACTGCCGCAGCTTTGGTTCCGCAAATTTTTGTTGGCCCGCCAAAAACGCGACAAAGATCACAGTCGATGGCCGTTCGCTGCCTTTGCCCACCACCCGTGCTAGCATGGCCGCCCCCCAATCCGGAGCTGCACCCATGGTCGCCCAAGGCACCCTGTACATCGTTTCTGCCCCCAGCGGCGCCGGCAAATCGAGCCTGATTGCCGCCCTGCTGGCACGCTGCGGCCATGCTGATCTGGCCCTGTCGGTGTCTCACACCACGCGCGCCCCCCGGCCGGGCGAGATCAATGGGGTCCATTACCATTTCATCACCAAGGATGAGTTCCAGCAGCGTATCGCCGCAGGGGATTTTCTCGAGCATGCCGAGGTCTTTGGCAATTATTACGGCACCGCCAAAGCAACCGTCAGCCGGGCGCTGGCCTGCGGCACCGATCTGCTGCTCGACATCGACTGGCAGGGGGCCCGCCAGATCCGCGCCCAACAGGCGGACACCCGCTCGATCTTTATCCTGCCGCCGTCACGCAGCGAGCTGGAACAGCGGCTGCGCAAGCGCGGCCAGGACAGCGACAGCGTGATCGCCGGGCGCATGGCCAAAGCGGTGGCCGAGATGAGCCACGTTGATGAGTACGACTATCTAATCG
>JAGOCY010000395.1 GCA_017998495.1 Corallincola sp. | reverse complement strand
AAGCCGAATTTGTCGCCGCCCAGCAGGACCCGGAGTTTCATGCCGAGTTCAAACGGCTGCTGCGCGATTACGCCGGCCGGCCGACGCCGCTCACCCGTTGCCGCAATCTGGCCGCCGACACCAATACCCGCATCTACTTAAAGCGTGAGGATCTGCTCCACGGCGGCGCCCACAAGACCAATCAGGTGCTGGGTCAGGCGCTGCTGGCCAAACGGGTCGGCAAGACCGAGATCATCGCCGAGACCGGCGCCGGTCAGCATGGGGTGGCCACCGCCCTGGCCTGCGCCCTGATGGGGCTCAAGTGCCGCATCTACATGGGCGCCAAGGATATCGAGCGGCAGAAACCTAATGTGTTTCGCATGAAGCTGATGGGCGCCACCGTCATTCCGGTGACCAGTGGTTCCGCCACCTTGAAGGACGCCTGTAACGAGGCGCTGCGCGACTGGGCCGGCAGCTACGAAAAGGCTCATTACCTGCTCGGCACCGCCGCTGGCCCCCACCCCTTCCCGACTGTGGTGCGCGAGTTCCAGCGCATGATCGGCGAAGAGGCCAAGGCCCAGATCCGCGAGATCGAAGGGCGGCTGCCGGATGCGGTGATCGCCTGTGTCGGTGGTGGCTCCAACGCCATCGGCATCTTTGCCGACTTTATCGACGAGCCGTCGGTACGGCTGATCGGCGTTGAGCCGGGCGGCAAAGGGATTGAAACCGGCCACCATGGCGCCCCCATCGCCGAAGGCAAACCGGGGGTGTTCTTTGGCATGCGCTCGCTGATGATGAGCGACGAGCATGGCCAGATTCAGGAGTCCTACTCCATCTCCGCCGGCCTCGATTTTCCCAGCGTCGGCCCGCAGCATGCCCACCTCAAGGCGATTGGCCGCGCCGAATACCCGAGCGTGACCGACGACGAAGCACTGGATGCGTTCAAGGCACTAGCTCGCCATGAGGGGATCATCCCGGCGCTGGAGTCGAGCCATGCGCTGGCCCACGCCCTGAAAATGGCCAAACAGACCGATAAAGAGCAGGTGCTGATCGTCAACCTGTCGGGCCGTGGCGACAAAGATATCTTCACCGTCGCCGAAATCTTTGAACAACGCGGGGAGATCTGAGCATGAGCCGCTATCAGCAGATGTTTGAGCGGCTGGATGCCGCAGGCCAGGGCGCCTTTGTCCCCTTTGTCACCCTGGGTGACCCCACGCCTGAGCAGTCGATGGCGGTGATCGACAGCCTGGTCGCCGCCGGCGCCGATGCCTTGGAGCTGGGCTTTCCCTTCTCCGATCCGGTCGCCGATGGCCCCACCATCCAGGCCGCCACCCTGCGCGCGCTGGAGGCAGGCACCACCCCGGTCACCTGTTTTGAGATGATCACCGCGCTGCGCGCCAAGTACCCGCAGCTGCCGATTGGCATCCTCATCTACGCCAACCTGGTCTACACCAACGGCATCGATGCCTTTTATGCCAAGTGCGCCGCTGCTGGCGTCGACTCGGTGCTGGTGGCCGATGTGCCCAGCCTGGAAGCGGCCCCCTACCGCGAAGCAGCGCTCAAGCACGGCATAGCACCGATCTTCATCGCCCCGCCCAACGCCAGCGACGCCACCCTTAAGCGGGTCGCCGACTGGGGCGCCGGCTACACCTATCTGCTCAGCCGCGCCGGCGTCACCGGCGCCGAAACCCGCGCCGGCATGCCGATCACCGCCCAGCTCGACAAGCTCAAAGGGTTCAAGGCTGCGCCTCCGCTGCTCGGTTTTGGTATCTCTGAGCCGGCCCAGGTGGCTGAAGCCATTGCCGCGGGCGCCGCTGGTGCCATTGCCGGCTCGGCAGTAGTCAAAGTGATCGAGCGTAATCTCGGCGATTCAGCCAAGATGCTGAGCGAAATGCACGACTACATCAGCCGTATGAAGGCTGCCACCGCCAAGGCCTGACTGTCACCAAAGCCAACGAGGAGTTTCATGGACGCCGATACCGCCGCCAGCCGCCCGCGTAGCCCCGCCAAACGGGAGAATATGCTGGTTAATCTGGCCTTCAACATTCTGGTGCCGTCGCTGATCCTGGCCAAACTCAGTGGCCCGGAGTGGCTGGGGCCGCAGCTGGCACTGGTGGTGGCCCTGGCCTTTCCGCTGGGCTACGGCATCTGGGATTTCGCCCAAAGGCGCACTGCCAACTTTGTCTCCATCCTCGGTTTTGTCAGCACCCTGGCCACCGGCGGTCTGGGGCTGATGGCGGTCGATGGCATCTGGTTTGCGGTGAAAGAAGCCACAGTGCCGGCGTTGATCGGGCTGGTGCTGTGGGCCTCTATGGGCAGCAAGCGACCACTGGTGCGCCAGTTCCTGTTCAATGATCAGGTGATCGATGTCGAGCGGGTGGATGCCGAACTGGCCGCCCGCAACAACCAGCAGGCGTTCGAGCAGCTGCTGCGCAGTGCCAGTTACCTGCTGGTGGCCAGCTTCGCCCTGTCGGCGGTGCTGAACTTTGTGCTGGCGCGCTGGCTGCTGGTTAGCCCGGCCGGTAGCGAGGCCTTTAATGCTGAACTGGCGCAGATGAACCTGATCAGCTGGCCGGTGATCGCCCTGCCGTCGATGGCGATCTCGATGTTTGCCCTGTGGCGCCTGGTGAAAGGGGTGAGCCATCTGAGTGGCCTGCCACTGGAGCAGATCTTTCACCCTCGCCCATCCAACGACTGAACCGCCAAGGAGTGCTCAGCCAATGTGGTATCTGATCTACAGCGAAGATTTGGCCGACAGCTTGCCCAAGCGACTGCAGGCCCGCCCCGCCCATCTCGCTCGTCTCCAACAGCTCACGAACG
>JAGOCY010000394.1 GCA_017998495.1 Corallincola sp. | reverse complement strand
CAGGGCATCGACCTGCACATCCCGGCCGGGCAGTTCGTCGCCGTGGTCGGTCGCAGCGGCTGCGGCAAGAGCACCCTACTGCGCCTGCTGGCCGGCCTCGATCAACCCAGCAGCGGCCAGTTGCTGAACGACCTGTTTCGCTACTGCGCCTGGGGGCTGAATAAACCGGAGTACCGCGACAACGCCGAGCGCTGCGAAGCGGAGCTGCTGAAACTGGGCGATGAGCAGCTGATCAACGAGGCGCAGCGGGTGAAACGCCAAGGGATCCGGGCGGCCCAACTGACCAGCGACCAGGAGCGCGTACTCAAACAGGGGGGCAGCGCGGGGCGCGAACAGTGGTTGCAGAAACTACTCAGCAGCCAGCCGCTGGCAGGGCGGATCCGCTATCACCTCGATCACCGTTTTAAAAAATGGACAGAGCGCCAGCGCAGCTGGCAGCAGCGCGCGGCCGTGGCCCCCCAAGGGGTCTCGTTCACACCGGTCACTCTGGTGTTGGGTCAGCACCCCAACAGCCTGCGCCAGTTACCGCCAGCATCGCGCTGGACGCTGCTGATCGACGAAAGTGGCGAACACTTTGAAGCGCGTGATCACCACAGCGGTAGCAGCCGCAGCCGGCTGGTGGTGGTGGCGATCCCCGATGGGGTCGAATTGCCGCCGCAGCCGCCCAGCCACGGCACCGATGATGCGCCGCAACGGGTGGCCGATCTGCTGCAGCTGCTCACCCAATCACAGGTCGGCATTTTCGGCTTCACCACCCATGATCCGGCGGTGCTGCAGCGGCGCTGGTTTGCCTATGTGGTGCAGTTGATCCGCTGGACCCTGCTGCAACTCCCGGTCGTGGATGGCGCAGCGCTGACCATTAACTGCCAGATCGAACAGAACAAAGGCTACAACCCCGACAGCGATCTCACCGCCATCAAGCAACTGCTGGAGAGCGAACTGGGCGAGCTGTTGCCTGCGCGCTTTGGCCAGCTCAACCTGAAGCTGGCCTTTATGGACAAACAGCACCCGCTGAACGGCTACGTTGACTGCGTGGCCTTTTGCTGGGGCTCGTCCAGCAACCATGCCCGCCAGCTTCGCAAGCAGGCCAAGCTGGTCAACCACTGCCTGCTTGATCCCGCCACCGCCCACCCCAGCCGCGCCTATCTGCTGATGCAGGCCGACCACCAGTTGGCCAGTAGCGACTGGTTGGCCCTCTGTGCCGCCGCCGTTGATGCCGCCGACAGCGACACCCTGTGCCATTACCTGCAGCGCCATGCCGCCGAGGTTAAGGGCGATAGCGAGCGTTGGCGCCACTACCTGCACGAGGTACGCCGGCAGCAACAGGCCAAAGCGGGCAACCTCGCCGCCCAGGCCTATGCCCTTAACTGGCTGAAAACCCATGCACCGGCCAACCAGTCGCTGCCCGGCATCCATGAGCTGGCACTGCAATCGAGCCTGCTGGCGCTGGAGAACCACCGTGGCCAGACCAACCCGCAGCGGATCGCCAGCTGTGTCGAACTGGGCCGTCAGTTGCGCGATGAAAACGCTGTCGAGGCCTGTGCAGCCGTGCTGCGCATGGCCACCACCGCCACCAACGCCTTTGACTTCACCGGCTTTGGCGACGCCATTGACCTCTGGCTCAGCGAACCCATCGCCGTGCATGGGCTGGCCAACCACGGCAAGCTACTGTCGCTCAAAGGGCAGTTGCTGGCCTTCAGTGGTGAGCATGGCAGCGCCCACCACTGCTTTGATCAGGCCCTGGCTACCTTTGCCCGGCTGAGTGATCCGGTTCAGGCCCAGCGCGAACGGTTACAAACCACCACCTATCAGCTGATCAACCAGATCGATGGGGCGGCTGGCGACAACGCGCCGCTATGGGCGGCCATAGCCCGCAGCCTGGAGGCCGTTACCGGCCCCAACATCAGCGCCAAGCTCGCCCGCAGCGGCGACAGCCTGCGTTATCAACACCACCTGTGGCTGCGCGCCTTGTGCCTGCTGCCAACCACCGATCCGAGCCGGGTGCAGGATTACCTCGCCCAGCAGGAGCATTGGCAGGATGAGACCGCCCACCCTTGGCCGCTGATCAACGGCTATCGCGGCTGGCTGCTAAGCCAGAACGGCAACAGCGCCCTGGCCGAGCGCTACTTCGGCAACGCCATCACCGACTGCGAAGCCGAACATAACGGGCCGCTGCTGCACTGGATGGGGGCCGTATTGCGCCATATGGCCGTGCTGGCCGGCTGTCGCAGCATCACCCTAAGCGATGGCCCCAGTCGGGCGCGGCTGCAGCAAATGCTGCCCGCCGCCCCGCACCACCAGCTGCCCCACCACTGCCCGCCCGCCACCGAGCCGCAGCAGCAGTTGCGGCTGCTGCTCAACCACTGCCTGCCGTTTAACTTCCACTAACGGCTGGCGCAAACGGAAAAGGGCGATCCACAAGGGTCGCCCTTTTTTATATGCGCTGTGCGCGGCCCGGCTGGCCGTGTGTGGTTATTGGCCGTGCTGGTGGTGATCAAGGGGGGAATCGCAATACCCCCCTTGGCCCCAGCGCTCATGCGGGCTTGCGCGGGCGCAATCAAGCTTTCCGCTTCAGCCGCTCGACTTCGGCGTGGAAGGCCGGAGTCAGGTCTGCGATCAGGGACTCGATGTCGCGCACCTGATGTTGAACCGTCAGCACCACGATGCCTTGCGGCACGAGGTCGTAAATCACGAAGTGCTGACGCGCCGGAACCATCAAAAACGGAGCCGAACGGAACTGTCGCAAGCGGCCCTTCTCGGGGTTGGCAGCAGCAAAGCCCAATACGGCGTACAGGTCAGCG
>JAGOCY010000393.1 GCA_017998495.1 Corallincola sp. | reverse complement strand
CCCAGCAGCAGATCAAGGCGATGGGCTACGACATCAAGAAGTTCAAGGTCACCAAGACCAACTGCTACGAGATTTACGGTTGGGACAAGGAGAAGCGCAAGGTCGAGATCTACTTCGACCCGACCGATCTGAAGAAAGTGAAAGAAGAGATCGACGAATAATCCGGCCATGGGCCGGTCTCCTGCCGGCCCCTTCTAATGGAGCCACGCCATGACAACCTCGTCTGAAGTGAAAGTCTGGGATCCCCTCATCCGGGTGTTTCACTGGGCCACCGTCACCCTCTGCCTGCTCAACTTCTTCGTGCTGGAAGAGGGCAGCAGGCCCCACAAATATGCCGGCTACACAGTGGGCATCCTGCTGATCATCCGCCTGCTGTGGGGGCTGGTCGGTCCCCATTACGCCCGCTTCGGCCAGTGGTGGCCGACCCCGGCCCGGGTTCGCTACTACCTGCGTCAACTGGCCCAGAGGCGTCACCCCTACTACCTCGGCCACAACCCGGTCGGCGCCCTGATGATCTGGCTGCTGCTGCTGTCGCTGGTCGGCACCGTCGTCACCGGCTGGCTCACCACCTGGGATGCCTTCTGGGGCGAGGACTGGATGGAGGAGCTGCACGGCATCATTGCCAACACCCTGATGGCCGCCGTCGGCGTCCATGCGGCCGTGGTGATCCTGACCGATCGCCTCACCCGCAGCGACCTGGTGCGCGCCATGGTGCTGGGCAAAAAACGGGTGCCCGCCGACGCCAAGGTGGAAGATCCGCGCAGTTAATGACCGGGCTGCCCCTCGGGCCCCGGTTTTTTGCTGCAATGGCCCGCGACACTGGTAAGATGCGCCGCCATTTTCCCCATGTCGTAGCCATCATGACCGCCCAAGGGCACCTGCTCTTCTCCGTTACCTGCACCCTGCTCGCCCACAAACTCCAGCTGACGCCGGCCCTGGCCGACGCCAGCCTGTGGCACACCATTCCTGCCGCACTGGCCAGCGCCCTGCTGCCGGACCTCGACCACCCCAAGTCGGTGCTGGGGCAACGCCTGCCCTGGATTTCCAAACCCTTGTCGCGGCTGTTCGGCCATCGCGGCTTCACCCACAGCCTGCTGGCGGTGGCCGCCGCCATCTGGGGACTGGATCAGAGCCTGGCTCCCGCCCTGCTGCCCACCGGCGTCAAGGATGCCCTTATCATCGGCTACCTCAGCCACCTGCTGGGAGACTGGCTCACCCCGGCCGGCATTCCGCTGCTGTGGCCCAGCAAGCGCCGCTACCGGCTGCCGGGCTGGCCGCTCAAAAGCGGCGGCGCCGTCGAGACCGGCTTTTGCACTCTCACCCTGCTGGCCGCCGGTTACTGGGCCCACTGGCCAGGCTAGCGGTCCGTCAGGCCAGCTAGCACCTGCTGTTGCCAAAAAAACAAACCCCTGCCGAGGCAGGGGTTTGTCATGGTGAGAGCGGGTGGCGCTATTACAGCATCACACCGGCAATCACGGCGGAGAGCAGGCTCACCAGGGTGGAGCCGTACACCAGCTTCAGACCGAAGCGGGAGACCATGTTGCCCTTCTCTTCGTTCAGCGCCTTCACCGCACCGGCGATGATGCCGATGGAGCTGAAGTTGGCGAACGACACCATGAAGATGGAGAGGATGCCGATGGTGCGCGGAGAGAGCTGGGCCGCGATCTTGCCCAGGTCCATCATGGCCACGAACTCGTTGGTCACCAGCTTGGTCGCCATGATGGAGCCGGCTTGCAGCGCTTCACCACTCGGGATGCCCAGGATCCAGGCGATCGGGTAGAAGAGGTAGCCCATGACGAACTGGAAGTTGACGCCGAATGCCATCTCGAACAGGTAGTTGATGAGGGCAATCAGGGCGATGAAGCCGACCAGCATGGCACCCACGATGACCGCCACGGTGAAACCGGCCATGATGTACTCGCCCAGCATCTCGAAGAAGTTCTCTTTCTTCGGGCTGTGGTGCTCGTCACCTTCGGCCAGCGCCTTGGCGTCGGTCACGGTATTGTCCGGCTCGTAGGGGTTGATCAGCGACAGCACGATGAAGGTGCTGAACATGTTGAGCACCAGCGCGGCCACCACGTAGCGCGGCTCGATCAGCTGCATGTAGGCACCGACGATGGACATGGAGACGGTGGACATGGCAGTGGCGGCCAGGGTGTACATCTGCTTCTCGTTCAGGTGCGGCAGGATGTTCTTGAGCGCGATGAAGTTCTCGGACTGGCCGACGATCATGGAGCTGATGGCGTTGAAGGACTCCAGCTTGCCCATGCCGTTGATCTTGGCCAGCACGGTACCGATGCCGCGGATCACCAGCGGCAGCAGACGGATGTACTGCAGGATACCGATCAGCACGGAGATGAAGACGATGGGCATCAGTACCATCAGGAAGAAGGAGAAGGCCCCTTCATTGACCAGGCCGCCGAACACGAAGTCGGTACCCTGTTTGGCAAACTCCATCAACTTGGTGAAGCCGGCCGCGAAGCCACCCACCACCGCCAGACCCACTTCGGAGTTCAGCATGAACCAGGCCAGCGCCAGTTCGACCACCAGCAGTTGGCCGATATAACGCAGTTTGATCTGTTTCCAGTTGTGGCGGTTGGCCAGCAAAGCAAGAGCGAGGACCATCACGAGTCCGAGCACAAAGTGAACGTATTCCATACCAGTAGCACCTGAGTAATTTGTAATTTTTTGACCGGCGCCATCATAGACATTTGCATATTTAAAAATCAGATAGCCATCACAATCTGCGGTAAAAATATGCATGTTGGATAATACAAACGTTTTTAAATTAATTAAACGCTCA
>JAGOCY010000392.1 GCA_017998495.1 Corallincola sp. | reverse complement strand
TAACAGTTCCAGCAGCCCGAGAATGAGCAGCGGCGAGAGCAGGGTGATGGTCCATAACAGCAGGGTTCGGGAGGTTGAACGAGCCATGGCAGCAACAGGCGTTGAGGAGAATGCGCCACCCTACTCAAGGGACCGCCGAGGCGCAACGGTGAAGCCGGGCAAGGGGCCGAGATAGGGTAGGCAATCACAAAGATGAGGTGCTGGCGTTGCCCTGAGGGGGGCTGATCGCCAAGATGGCGGCCATCTGCCTTAACCCCATGTCACCATGGCCATCATCCTCGGCATCTCCGCCTTCTATCACGACAGCGCTGCCGCCCTAGTGCGCGATGGCGAGATCATCGCTGCCGCTCAAGAGGAACGCTTCAGCCGCATCAAGCATGATCCAGCCTTTCCGGCCCAGAGTATTCGTTATTGTCTGGCTGCGGCCGGGGTCACACTGGCCGAGGTCAGCGATGTGGTGTTCTATGACAAGCCGCTGCTCAAATTTGAACGGCTGTTGGAGAGCTACATGGCCAGCGCGCCGCGCGGTTTTGGCTCTTTTGTGCGGGCCATGCCGGTGTGGCTGACCGAGAAGCTCTATCTCAAACGCCTGCTGCGCACGGAGCTGTGCAAGCAGTCAGGGCTCGACAAGCGCGCCTTGCCGCCGTTGCGCTTTAGCGAGCACCATCAGTCTCATGCGGCCTCGGCGTTCTTTCCCAGCCCCTTCGACCGGGCAGCGGTGCTCTGCCTGGATGGGGTGGGCGAGTGGGCCACCAGCTCGGCCTGGCTAGGTGAGGGCAATAGCTTGACGCCGCTGTGGGAGATTCAGTTCCCCCATTCGCTGGGGCTGCTCTACTCGGCCTTCACCTATTACTGCGGGTTTCGGGTCAATTCCGGTGAATACAAGCTGATGGGGCTGGCCCCCTATGGTGAGCCCCGTTATGCCGAGCTGATCCGCCGCCATCTGCTGGATATCAAGGAGGACGGCAGCTTTCGCCTGGACCTGAGCTACTTCAATTACGTCACCGGCGACACCATGACCAACGCGCGCTTTGCTGCGCTCTTTGGCGGCCCGCCGCGTCAACCTGAAGCGCCCTTGACCCAGAAAGAGATGGATCTGGCGCGCTCGATTCAGCTGGTGACCGAAGAGATCGTGCTCAAGCTGGCAGCCAGCCTCAAGGCTGAAACCGGCGCCGACTATCTCTGTCTGGCTGGTGGTGTCGCCCTTAACTGTGTGGCCAATGGTCGGCTGCTGCGCGAAGGCCCGTTTCGCGATATCTGGATCCAGCCGGCGGCCGGTGACGCCGGTGGCGCGCTGGGTGCGGCTCTGGCCTGTCACTACCAGCTGCATGATCAGTCGCGAGCCGCCACCAGCAGTGATCGCCAGCAGGGCAGTTATCTGGGGCCAGAGTATGACGACGAGGCGATAGCGGCGGCCCTGCATGACTGGCAGGTGCCAGCAGAGCGGCTGGCTGACGATGTGCTTTTTGCTGCAACAGCCGCGGCGCTGGCCGATGGCGCCGTGGTCGGCTGGTTTCAGGGGCGGATGGAGTTTGGTCCGCGCGCGCTGGGTAACCGCTCGATTCTTGGTGATCCGCGCAGCCCGACCATGCAGGCGCAGATGAACCTCAAGATCAAGGAGCGCGAGTCATTCCGCCCCTTTGCGCCGGCGGTACTGGCTGAGGCGGTGAGCGAGTGGTTTGCCCTGGATCGGCCAAGCCCCTACATGCTGGTGGTGGCACCAGTGGCGGCCGACAAGCAGATTGCCGACCCTGAGGGTGAGTCGCTGTTTGGCCTCGACCGCCTGAATCGACCGAGGTCACAGGTGCCGGCCATTACCCATGTCGATTACTCGGCGCGGGTGCAGACCATTCACGCCGACACCAACCCGCGCTTTCATCGCCTGATCAGCACCTTTGCCGCCAGCGGCGGGGTGCCGCTGGTGATCAACACCTCGTTTAACGTGCGTGGCGAACCGCCGGTCTGTAGTCCGGCCGATGCCATCCGCTGTTTTTTGGCCACCGCCATGGATCAGCTGGTGATCGGCAACTACCGGCTGGTGAAAAGTGCCATGCCTGCAGACGCCATTGCCCGAGCCCGGGCCGTTGAATTTGCTCCGGACTGAACATATGCACCAGATCGCCCGTGATGATGTGAAAAGCCTGCGCCAGTTTGGACTCGGCTTCGCTGCCTTGATCTGGCTGTTTTTCTTTCTGCTGCTGCCCTGGTGGTTTGGCTATGAGCGCCACCCTTGGCCCCATCTGGTTGGGGGGGGGATTGCAGCGCTAGCCTTGCTGCAAGCGCGCTGGATCTACCCGCTGTTTGCTGGCTGGATGCAGATCGCCCGACCGTTGGCTTGGCTCAATACCCGGCTGATCCTCGGTCTGGTGTTTTTTCTGCTGCTGCTGCCGCTGGGCGGCTGGCTGTTCTGGCGTGGCAAACTGCATTTCAAAGTGGGCTTTGATGCCGCGGCACCCAGTTACAAGGTGCGGCGCAGTGGTTTTGATCCTAAACAGATGGAGCATCCGTTCTGATGATCGAGTTTCTCACCGATTTGTGGCAGTTCATGCGGGTGCGCAAGAAGATCTGGTTGTTGCCGGTGGTGTTGATCCTGGCGCTGCTTGGGGCGCTGGTGGTGGTGACCCAACAGAGCGCCCTGGCCAGTTTTATCTACACCCTGTTCTAACACGCTGGGGCCGGCCCTCAGGCCGGCTCTAACTGCGCCAGCCGCTGTGAACGCGGGGCTGGCTGCGGCGGCTGTTGCTCCACTTCCGGGGCACGGGCAGCGATCGGCTGGGCACGAAACGCCCAGGGCTGGAGCAAGTGCAGC
>JAGOCY010000391.1 GCA_017998495.1 Corallincola sp. | reverse complement strand
CCAGAAGGTCGACCCTTACCTGCGCCCGCTGTACGACGCCCTGTTCGAGATGCTCGGCTTCGAGAAGGTGGAAAAGCTGCTGGAGCGCAACGTCATCGAGGTGGCCCCGCTGGCCTATATGCGCGGCCGCACCCTTAATGACGCCTTCATCATTCTCGACGAGGCCCAAAACACCACTGTCGAGCAGATGAAGATGTTCCTGACCCGCATCGGCTTCAACTCCAAGGCGGTGATCACCGGCGACATCACCCAGATCGACCTGCCACGCAACGCCAAAAGCGGCTTGCGCCACGCCATTGAGGTGCTGGGCAACGTCGACGAGATCAGCTTTAACCTGTTCCAATCGGGCGACGTGGTGCGTCATCCGGTGGTCGCGCGCATCGTTCAGGCCTACGAGCAGTGGGAACAGAAGCAGCATCGCCAGCGCGATGACCGCCCCAGCGACAACACCGCTACCAGCGCCAGCGAGGAGCAGGGATGAGCATCCGCCTTGAGGTGCAGCGCGCCAGCAGCCACAAGCCACTGCCCACCAAAGCCCGGCTGCTGCAGTGGGCCAGTTGCGCCCTTGACAATCAGCAGGCCAGTGGCAGCCTGACCATCCGCCTGGTGGATGAGGCCGAGAGTCAGAGCCTCAACCGCGACTATCGCGGCAAGGACTACCCCACCAACGTCCTCTCCTTCCCCTTTGCCCCACCGCCCGGCATGCCACGCCTGCATCTCGGCGATCTGGTGATCTGCGTGCCGGTGGTGGTGCGCGAAGCGGCCGAGCAGGGCAAGCCCCTGGAGGCCCACTGGGCCCATCTGGTCATTCACGGTTGCTTGCATTTGCTCGGTTTTGACCATATAGATGACGACGAAGCCGTTGAGATGGAGGCGCTGGAGCGCCGCCTGCTCGCCGGGCTCGGCTACCCCGATCCTTACGCCGAGCCTGAATAACAGGGCCTCAAACGGGATCCAACCAACCAAAGACACCATGAGCGACGACACGTCACACTCCGCCAGCAATGGCCGCCGTAGCTGGCTCGATAAATTGGGCCAGCTGTTCCGTGAAGATCTCGAAGATATCGCCGACCTCAAGGAGGTGATCAGCCTGGCCCGTCAGCGCCGGCTGATCGATGACGACACCGAGGAGATGCTGGAAGGGGTGCTGGAGGTCGCCGAGGTGCGGGTGCGCGACATCATGATCCCGCGCGCCCAGATGGTCACCATCGACCGTGATGAGCCGCTGCAGACCCTGCTGCCCAAGATCATCGCCAGCGCTCACTCGCGCATTCCGGTGGTCAACGAAGACAAGGACCATGTCGAGGGCATCATCCACGCCAAAGATCTGCTGTCATTGGCGCTCGGCAACAACAAGGAAAACTTCGATCTGGCGCTGGCCATGCGTCCGGCAGTGGTGGTGCCCGAGAGCAAACGGGTATCGACCCTGCTCAAGGAGTTCCGCTCCAGGCGCTACCACATGGCCATCGTCGTTGATGAGTACGGCGGCGTCTCTGGCCTGGTCACCATCGAAGATATCCTCGAGCTGATCGTCGGCGAGATCGAAGATGAGTTCGACACCGACGAAGATGCCCGCGACGAGATCCGCATGCTCCACAACCGCATCTATGCGGTGCCAGCGCTCACCGATATCGACGCGTTCAACGAGCAGTTTGGCAGCCAGTTCAGCGATGAGGAGTTCGACACCATCGGCGGCCTGGTCGCCAATGCCTTCGGTCACCTGCCCAGCCGTGGCGAGACCGTCGAGCTGGATGGCTTTATGTTCAAGGTGGTGTCGGCCGACGCCCGCCGGGTAAAACAGCTGCATGTGCGGGTGCCCGCGCCAGCGGAAAACGACGACGACGCATGACCAAGCTGTTTTACCTGCTACTGGCCGCTGCTGCCGGCGCCCTCACCGCGGCTGGCTACGCCCCCTGGTCGCAATGGCTGGCGCCGCTGGCTGGCCTCGCCGCGCTTTACCTGCTGATCCGCCGCCAGCCGTGGCGCATTGCTGGCTGGCGCGGCCTCGCCTTCGGCTGTGGCTTTTTTGGTGTTGGCGTCAGCTGGGTGCATGTCAGCATCGCCACCTTTGGCGGCCTGCCGCTTATCGCCTCGCTGGCGATCATGGCCCTGCTGGTGCTCTACCTGGCCCTGTACCCGGCACTCGCCGCCCTGCTCACCGCCCTCAGCCCGCGCTGCCAGCCCCTCGCCTTTGCCGGCCTGTGGCTGCTCACCGAATGGCTGCGTGGCTGGCTGCTCACCGGTTTCCCCTGGCTGGAGATTGGCGCCAGCCAGATGGATGCCCCTTGGACCGGCTTTCTCGCCTGGGGCGGGGCCAGCAGTCTTAGCCTGTTCATCGCCCTGCTCGCCGCCACTGTAGTGGAGGGAACACTACGTCAGCGCTGGTATCTGCTGCTGCCGGTGGTGGCGTTGCTGGTGGTGATGACCCTGAGCGAGCGCAACCTGATCCACGACCGCGCCGCCAGCGTGGCGGTGGCCCTGGTTCAGGGCAATGTGGCCCAGCTGTTACGCTGGGACCCGGACGCCCGCGATCTGATCCTCGACACCTATCGCCAGCTGCTCACCGAGACCGCCGGCAGCCAGCTGGTGATCTGGCCCGAAGCGGCGATCCCGGTGGCCGAGGGTGGAGCCCTCAGCTATCTGGCCGAGATCGATGTGATCGCCCGCAACCAGGGCAGCGCTCTGGTGACCGGCATCGTTGACTACAAACCAGCCAGCAAAGAGTTCTTTAACAATCTGGTGGTGGTTGGCGGCGGCGACACGCCGCCCTACTTCTACGGTCATAACAATCGCTACAGCAAACATCATCTG
>JAGOCY010000390.1 GCA_017998495.1 Corallincola sp. | reverse complement strand
GCCGCTGCTGCAGCTGGCGCCCCGTGCGCCATAACAGATGAGCCAGGGGATCGCCCACTACTCCGGCCAGCAGCTCTTCGCCATTCACCCCCTGCTGGCGCAGGCTGCGCAGCAGTTCGGCGGCCAGCTCGGCATCGCCCTGCAGCCGCACATGGCCGGCAGCCAGCAGCGGCCCCAGTTGTTGCGGGTCATGCAGCAGCGGCAGGGCACCATGATCGAGCCACAGCTGGCAGTCGGCAGTGGTCGTATCAGCCGCCACCCGGCTGAGGCTGACCCCCTGGCCATCGGCCTGCAGCAGCAGGTTGAGATTGAGCGGCAGCAGACCGAGCAGCAGCCGCTTGCCGCTGAAGCGGGCCAGTGGCGCACTGCCACCGGCGCGCTTGAGGGCGCCATTGATCAGGGATTGCAGCAGCGCAGCGACCATGGGCGCTCCTAAAACTTGAAGCCGCGATGGAGGGCGACAATACCGCCACTGAAGTTGACATGGCTGACCCGGTCGAAACCGCTATCCGCCATCAGGCAGGCCAGCGTCTGCTGATCCGGGTGCATGCGGATCGACTCAGCCAGATAGCGGTAGCTGGCAGCATCTTTGGCCACCCACTCGCCCAGCCGCGGCAACACTTCGAACGAGTAGAGGTCATAAACGCGCCCCAGCGGCGCATGGATCGGCTTGGAGAACTCCAGTACCAGCGCCCGTCCGCCCGGTTTGAGCACCCGTACCATCTCGGCCAGCGCCGCCCCCTTGTCGGTGACATTGCGCAGCCCGAAGGCGATGGTGACCAGATCGAAACTGTTGCTGGCAAAGGGCAGCTTCTCGGCATTGGCCTGAACATAGCTGACGTTGGCCACCAAGCCGCGATCACGCAGCCGCTGGCGGCCGACGCCGAGCATCGATTCGTTGATATCGGCGATCACCACCCGACCACTGGCGCCAACGCGTGGCGCCAGCAGCGCGGTGATGTCGCCGGTACCGCCGGCCAGATCCAGCACCTGCTGGCCCGCACGTACGCCGCTGTAGTCGATGGCCATGCGCTTCCACAGGCGGTGGACACCAAGCGACATCAGGTCGTTCATCAGGTCGTAGCGGCCAGCCACCGAGTGAAACACCTCGGCCACCAGTTTGGCCTTGTCTCGCGCTTCGACGGTGGAGAAACCGAAATGGGTGGTCTGATCCTGGGGCTGGTTCACGGCGGCTCGGACAATGGGGCAACGGGCGGTCAGTGTAACCTGAATCCGCGCCACTGGCAGCGTAGCGCCAGCCGGCCCCCCTGCTCCGCTAAAAAAATGCGCTGGCTCATAATGTTGGCTAAGCCGCCGGGACTTTCGCCAACTACACTTGGGAAAACGCCAGCTGCAGGGACTGCCGGTCATGTCGTTACTGCGTCGTATCCATCTGCTGTTAACTCTGGTGCTGCTGCTGGTGACCGCCGGCAGCTGGCTGGTGCATGTGGCCCATAGCCGGGCCCAGCTCAGCGCCAATCTGCAACTGCAGGGGGCGCAACTGGCCAACAGCCTGCTGGCCCCGCACGCCGGGCTGATCAGCAGCGGCCAGTGGGCCGCGCTGTGGCAGAGCATGGTGGCCCAGGCCGGGGGCGCCCAGCTGGTGCTGGATGCCCCAGGCCAGCAGCACTGGCAGCATCAGCCGGCACCACCGCTGACCGGGGCCCCCATGTGGTTTCGCCGCCTCTACCCCATTGCCGACAGTGAACTGCGCCAAACGCTCACCGCCAGCAATGGCCAGAGCGCCAGCCTGCAGCTGACCATCAGCGCCGCCTCGGCCTATGCCGAGCTGTGGCGTAGCGGTTGGCACTTTATCGCGGTCAGCTCCTTGCTGCTGGGGCTGGTGCTGGCCTTTACCCACTGGCGACTAAGACGCGAGCTGGCCCCCCTGGAGGGGCTGGCGGTGATGGCCCGCCGTCTGGCCCGTAACGAACCCACCCCGCCGCTGCCACTCCCCGCCTGCCGTGAACTGCGGGAGGTCGTGGTCAACTTCAACCGCATGACCGATGCCGTCCACCACTGTGTGGAGGAGCTGCAACAGCGGGTCGACCTGTGGCGCAAGAGCGCCTTTGCCGACGACGACACCGGCCTGCCCAACCGCCGGGCGCTGGCCGATGAGCTGGCCTCGCGGCTGGCTGATCCCCAGGCGGGCCATGGCATGTTGATGGTGATCCGCCTCAACCGCCGCGGTCTGCATGCGGCCCGTGGCTTTGGCGTAGTCACCGCCATCTGGCAGCAGCTGCTCAAGGAGTTGCCGCAGCTGGCCCATGGCATCCGTCACCAGAGCTACCGCGCCCGCGAGGAGGAGCTGGTGCTGCTGCTGCCCCATGGCGCCGAAGCCCAGGTCAAGGCACTGGCCGAGCGCATTCACCAATGGCTGCTCAGCCACGACGATGAGGATGTGCATGACGGCCTCGGCTGGATCGGGGTCAGCCTCTACAGCGCTGGCGACACCCTCAATCAGGTGCTGGCGGAGATGGATCTGGCGGTGGAGCAGGCAGTCAACAGTGGCCGCAACGCCTGGGTGCTGCACAGCGGCCAGCGCCGCCTGCCTTTGGCCCTGCTCAATATCGAGGAGCGCAAGGCCCTGGTTGATAGCGTGATCAGCGAGCGCCGCTTCGACTTCTGTCAGCATCCAGTGCTTCATTGCGCCAGCCGTCAGGTGCTCTATCAGGAGTGGTTGCCGCAGTTCCACGACAGCCGTGGCAGCGCCGTCGCCAGCCGCACCCTGGTGTCACTGGCGCGCCAGTTTGACCGCCTGGCCGAGCTGGAGCTGACGGTGGTGGAGGCGATGGCCTCATTCCTGCGTAAC
>JAGOCY010000389.1 GCA_017998495.1 Corallincola sp. | reverse complement strand
TCGTCCCGAAAGATCCGCCAGCCGCCCTAACGCCACCAGCCACAAACAGCGTGAGCGCGGCGCCGCCGCCCGGGGTGCTAACCGCGCCAGCAGCGATGGCCAGCAGACCCATGGCGGTGGTCGCGGTGAACGCCAGCCGAGCGCTGGCCGCCCGAAAAGCGGTGAAGTCGTGTCTCTGCCACGTATGCTGTCGCGCATGGGCTACTGCTCGCGCAGCGAGGCCGAAGCCATGGTGATCAATGGCCGGGTGGCCGTCAACGGTCAGATCGTCACCGCCACCAGCCGCCGGGTTGATCCAAACAAAGACAAGCTCGCGGTTGACGGCAAAGCGGTGACTGCCGCTGCCCCCTGCTACCTGATGCTTAACAAACCACGCGGGCTGGTCACCACCGCCCGCGATGAGCAGGGCCGCGACACCATCTACAACTGCCTGGGTGCCTGGGCTGGTCGTCATCTGGCGCCGGTTGGCCGCCTCGATCAAGCCAGCGAAGGGCTGTTGCTGATCACCAACGACAGCCGACTAGCGGCCCGCCTGCTCGATCCCAAAAGCCATCTGGACAAAACCTATCATGTTCAGATCGATCGCATTTTCAGTGCCGAGGATTGTGCCCGCTGCGAAGCCGGGCTGGATCTGGATGGTGAATGGTTGGTGGCCAAATCGGTCAAGCTGCTGCGCACTGGCGAGAAAAACTGCTGGCTGGAAGTGGTGCTGGATGAGGGCAAGAACCGCCAGATCCGGCGGCTGCTGGAGGCGCTCGGTGTTCAGGTGCAGCGACTGGTGCGCATCGCCTTTGGACCGCTGACCCTGGGTGACCTGGCGAAAGGAGAAGCGCGAGAGCTAACAGCCGGCGAGCTGGCCGCCCTGCAGCGCGCCCTGCAAACCCGAGAGTCTGCCTGAAAGCGCGCTAACAACGTGATCGGCCATCAAAATTAGAGAGTTTGGTGGTCTCTCCCTCACCGCTCGCAAGCGCAGCGATCTAGACTCAGCGGGTGATCATCTGCTCAGGTTCAGTCCATGTTTTCGCGCGGTGAGATTCTTCCTGACAAGCCGAAGGGAACACCGGCGAATAACGGCAAACTGGAGGTCCGCGATAGCCGCGCCGAGCACGCAGCGGCAGTCGCAGCGGCCATTGCCGAACGTGAAGCCCAATACCAGAAGAAGCGCCGGCTACTGTTACTAGCCATCGCTGCCGGGGTCGCTATTGTGATTGCCGCACTGGTAGCCCTGATCCTCAGTTACGAGCGCGATAGTGCCGGTGAGCGCAAATTTGGCCCCCCCGAAGATGCTCCCATTGCCCCCAAAGCCAAGGTTCAGGACCGGGTCGTGATGCCCGGCGCCTGCCTGCATCAGGATGAGATGGGATCATGCACCGCCGTGGTTGAGTACAACGTGGTGTGGAAAAATCTGAAACTGGCGGACGCCCATGGCGTTCCCCAAGGCGATTTCGCCACCAGCATCGGCAAAGTGAGCGTCTCTGATTACGATGGCAAGACACTCACCGTCACTGTGACCCTGGCCCAGCCGGCAGCCAAAGATCTGGATATCTGGTTGGAAACCACTGCCAACCGCAACGGTAAAGCGGAATTCAGCCACAATCTGGCCTTCAAGCAGGGCGAAATCGAGCGCTCCACCACCATTGAAGTGCCAGTGCGGGTTCAAGGCTATGGCCGCCTCGACTACCGCCCGGTCATTCTGACCGCCAACCTATCCAACGTCGATCCCTTCAATCAGTAACCGCGAAGGCCAGACAAAAACGCTGGCGACCGCCAGCGTTTTTGATGGTGGCCGCCCTCTGGTGATTACTCTTCCAGCAGGCTGCGCAGCATCCAGGCCGTTTTTTCATGCACTTCAAGACGGCGAGTGATCAGATCGGCGGTCGGCTGATCATGAGCTTCTTCCACCACCGGGAACAGCTTGCGCGCGGTGCGAGCTGTCGCTTCCTGAGCGGCAACCAGATGGCGGACCATATCATTGGCCGCAGGCACCCCTTCCACTTCCTTGATCGACGCCAGTTTGACGAACTCCTTGTAGGTGCCCGGCGCCGGGTAACCGAGGGCACGGATACGCTCGGCGATCTCGTCCAGCGCCGTCCATTGCTCGGTGTACTGAGTCATGAACATGTTGTGCAGGCTGTTGAACTGCGGCCCGGTCACGTTCCAGTGGAAATTGTGAGTCATCAGATACAGGGTGTAGCTGTCGGCCAGCAGTGCCGACAACCCATCCACGATCTTTTCACGATCCGCCGTTTTGATACCGATATCGATCGCCGGGATCTTGCTCTTCTTGCTTGCCATGGGTCACTCCACAGTTGTCAAACATCATTGAGAAACCTTACCACCCCAGGAGTCTAGCCTCAGAGACCGATATTTCCTTGACCTGAAACCGGTTTTACCGGGCTCGAAGAGGCCGCAGGGGCAGTTTGGCCACAGTGTACGCCAGCATCAAGCTTGGCCCGCCCGCATCAACCCGGATCAGGCAACTTCCGACCACCGGTCTGCCAGCCAAGCCAGCGCTGCCAATCAGCGGCGGCTGTGGCACACTGGCGAGCGAATTGATCGGCAGGGTCCGATCGCCGTTGATGAGGCATACAGCACTCCATGACCATCACCATTAAGGATGTGGCCAAAGCGGCGGGTGTGGCTGTCTCTACCGTATCCAAGGTGATGAGCGACTCCCCCACCATCTCCCGCGAGACCAAAGAGCGGGTGCGCCAGCTCATGACCGAACTGGGCTACCACCCCAATCGTGCCGCGCGGGCGCTAGCCCAGGGCTCGGCGCTCAGTATCGGCGTGCTGATGCGACTGGAGCGCGAC
>JAGOCY010000388.1 GCA_017998495.1 Corallincola sp. | reverse complement strand
GGCCATTGTCGGTGCCGCCGGCTCTGGCAAGACCACCCTGGCCCGGGTGCTGTCAGGCGCCGAGCCACTGACGACTGGCGCCATCCTGCTCGATGATGAAAAGGTCGATCCGCGCAGCGATCCACGCTATCAAAAGCTGGTGCGCATGGTGTTTCAGGACCCAGCCGCGGCACTCAACCCGCACTACAGCATCAACTCGGTGTTCGATGCCATTCTGCGCCGCCACACCACCCTAAGCCCGGAGGAACGGGCGGAGAAAATCAGCCAGACGCTGGTGGATGTCGGCCTGTTACCCGAGTATGCCGACTTCTATCCCTACATGCTGACCGCCGGCCAGAAGCACCGCATCGCCCTGGCCCGTGCCATGATCACCGACCCACGGGTGGTGATCTGCGACGAGTCGCTGTCGAGCATCGATCTGACAGTGCGCGCCAAGCTGATCAACCTGCTGCTCAAGCTGCAGCAGGAGCGCGGCTTGAGTTATGTGGTGATCTCCCATGATCTGGAACTGATCCGCCATATCGCCGACAAAGTAATGGTCATGCGTAATGGCCGGGTGGTCGAAGCAGGCGCTACCGAGCAGATGCTCAACGAGCCGCGCGATCCCTTTACCCGCCAGCTGCTCGCCCTCGGCTGAGCGCTACGGGCGCGGCCACAACGACAAACGCCCCGTTACGGGGCGTTTGCTTATTAACCAGAGCCGGCGTTAAAGCGGCGAGGGATAGCTGATATCGGCCTGCTCACGCAGCATGGCGATGGCGGTCTCCAGGGTCTGACGACCAACGCTGGCTGCCAACTGCTCCTGCAGTGAGCTGTCTGCAGCAGCCGGGGCCTGATCGACCACCGCCGTTACCGCAACCACGGCGCTCTTGCCGCCACCCAGGCTGACCACTTTGGCACTCAGTTGCCCGGCCTGCGGCCGCGGCAGCTCGAAAGCAGCCTGACGCAACGCCGGGTCCACATCACCACCGCTGCGGCCAATGCCTTTATTGTCCACTGCGCTCAGGCTGTTGCTGCTGAGCAGCTCCTGCCATTTGGCATCATCACCAGCGGTGAGCGCCGCCAGCAGCTGTTCGGCCAGTGCGGTCGCGGCCGCCTCAGCCTGCTGCTCACGTAGCAGGCTGACAATCTGGGCCTTGACCTCATCCAGCGGCTGCAGTGCCGGCGGCTGGAATTCGGTGGGGCGCACAATCAGCGACAGTTCCTCTGACGGTTCGATCAGATCGCTGGCCTGGGCCGCCAGGGCAAACTCTTCATCAAAGAGCTTATCGAGCACCGCCTGATGAGCCAGCTCCTGAGGGGCAGCGGTAGCCGCAAAGGCCGGAGCAGTCTTCACCTGCAGCCCTGCCGCTGCCGCCGCGTCGGCCAGGCTATCCGGGGTTTCAAAGCTGGCATTGACCAGTTTCTGCTGCTGATCGAAATAGAGCTCCTGCGCCTGCTGCCGCTTGAGGGTGGCGACCAGCTCGTCACGCACCTCTGCCAGCGGCTTGACCACGCCACCACGCACTTCCAGCAGCTTGATCAGGTGGACCCCTGATTTGGACTTAACCGGTTCGCTCACCTTGCCAACCTCAGTCAAGGCGAAGGCGCCAGCGGCAAAGTCAGGGTCAAATGAAGTCGGCGTCAACCAGGGCAGCTCACCTCCACGGCTGGCCGAGCCAGGGTCTTTGGAGTCACGGGCAGCCAGCGCGGCAAAATCACCGCCAGTAGCCAGCTCACCGAGCAGCGCCTTGGCCTTGGCTTCAGCGTCGTCACCGGTCAACAGGATATGGGCGACACGGCGCTCCTCCGGCTGACTGTAGTCATTCTTATGCTGCTCGTACCAGGCGGCCACGGCGGCTTCATCCGGCTCGGCCACCTGGGCCAGCAGGTCCTGTAGACGCAACACGACATATTCAGCCGCGACCTTGGCCGGCGCCTGGAACTGCTGCGGATTGCTGCTGTAGTAGCTGCTGATCGCTTCATCGCTGATTTCGGCCTTGGCCGCGAACGGCGCCGCATCAATGGTCACGCTCTTGAGGTCACGAGTCTGGGCCTGCAGCTGCTGCATCAGTGCCACTTCATCGCTGCTGACCCAGCTGCTACCCGACAGACCGGCGACCAACGTTTCCAGAGCCTGTGATGAACGCACCAGTTCGCGGAACTCGGCAACCGACATGTTCTGGCGGCGCAGGGTCGACAGGTAGACCTCGTTAGAGAACTGACCATTGACCTGGAATGCCGGCATCTGGCGAATGGCATCACGCACCGCATCATCGCTGATACGCAGGCCGAGGCTGGCCACCCACTGATCGAGCAATGCCTGATTGATCAGCTGATCCAGCACCTGCTTGCGAAAGCCAGCCAGATAGCTGCTATCCGCCGCCAGCTGAGCAAAGAGGTCACCGAGCTGCTGCTCCATGCGCTGACGCTGCTGCTCATAGGCTTGCTCAAACTCGCCACGACTGATGGTCTGGCCATTTACCTTGGCCGGGGCGGTATCGGCGCCCGAGAACAGGTAGCTGTTCACCCCGGTGAGCACAAAGGAGACGATAATGAGTCCCAGCAGGGCCTTGGCCCAGACGCTGGTCACGCTCTCCCGGATCCGATCCATACTCATGGTCATTCAATCCCATCGCGGGCAGCCATTGGGCTGCGCTGAATAAACAAAAAGCGCACCGCCATGGATGCGCCCTGAATCTGCGTCACAGGCATTGCCCGCCGACGCGACAACTCGCCTTAGAGCGCGTCCTTGAGGGCTTTGCCTGCTTTGAACGCCGGCACCTTGGCGGCAGCGATCTTGATCTCGGCGCCGGTCTGCGGGTTACGGCCACTGCGGGCT
>JAGOCY010000025.1 GCA_017998495.1 Corallincola sp. | reverse complement strand
CGATGGCAATGGGCTGACCGCGCCCCCCTTCGGCCCGAAACACCCCGGCACCGCGCAGGGCGAAGTAGCTGACCCCCAGGATCGGTGCGTGAATCACCCCGGCGACGGGCTGGCCCGCCTCCATCAGGGCGATGGAAACGGCAAAGTCACCGCTGCCGGCGACAAACTCGCTGGTGCCATCGAGCGGGTCGATGAGGAAATAACGCGACCAGCGCTGACGCTGGGCAAAGGGCACACCGGCATCTTCCTCCGACAGCACTGGCGTATCCGGTTCCAGTTCGCGCAGGGTGCGGGCCAAAAACGCATGGGCAGCCAGATCGGCGCTGGTGACCGGGGTTTCATCACCCTTGAGCTGCTCTTCATAGCGGCCGCTGTGGTAGAAACCGGCGATGATCTCGCCGGCTTCCACCGCCAGTGCCCGCAGATCATTGAGTAGCGCCAGCGGCGAACTCATGGCCGGCTCCGCAGCTGCTCACGCAGCAGAAACAGTGCCGCCAGGCAGCGGCTTTCATGCAGGTCATCACTGACCAACAGTTCGTCGAGACGGGCCAGCGGCCAGCGCAGCAGCTGCAACGGCTCGGGTTCGTCCCCCTCCAGCGGCGCCGGGTAGAGATCTTCGGCCAGCCAGATCTGAATGCGGCTACCCATGTAGGTGGGGGCGGTAGTCAGGGTGCGCAGGTGGGTCAGGCGGCGGGCGGCGAAGCCGGCCTCCTCCTGCAGTTCGCGCAGGGCCGCGGCTTCGGCACTTTCACCCGCATCCACCAGCCCCTTAGGCAGCCCAAGCTCATAGCAGTGGGTGCCGGCGGCATACTCGCGCACCAGCAACAGCGCCTCACCATCAATGGCAACGATCATCACCGCGTCGCGGCCCGAACCGCGCAGTCGCTCGTAATGGCGCTCGGCGCCATTACTGAAACGCAGATGCAGCCCCTCGACGGTGAATAGCCGGCTACGCGCCAGCGGCGTCCGTTCGAGAATGGTCGGTAGCTGCAAGTCAGGGATCGAACTCAGGTCATCCATTGGGCACGAGGGCGCTGGTTGCGTACACTGCCACCCTGTATAACCGATCGGAGAGACAAATGCTCGACTGGGCCGTCATCGATACCGTATTGCTCGACATGGATGGCACTCTGCTCGATCTGCACTACGACAACCATTTCTGGCTCGACCATCTGCCGCGCCGCTATGGCGAGCACCGCGGGCTGACCAACGAAGCGGCCAAGGCCGAACTGCTGCACGCCTACGACCAGCTCCGCGGCACCCTCGACTGGTACTGCCTCGACTACTGGGAGCAGCGGTTAGCGCTGCCGTTGATGAGCTTCAAGGAGGAGGTGGCCGACAAGATCCGGCTGCGCCCCGACAGCCTGCCCTTTCTCAACGCCCTACGCCAATCGGGCCGCCAGCTGATCCTGCTGACCAACGCCCACCCGCGGGCGGTGGCGCTCAAGTTTGCCCGCACCGGGCTCGGCCAACATCTGGATCTGGTGCTGTCGACCCACAGCTTTGGGGCGCCGAAAGAGGATCAGCGGCTGTGGCAGCAGGTGCGCGCCCAGCTCGGTTACGACCCGCAGCGCACGTTGCTGGTGGATGATAACGAATCAGTGCTCAAGGCCGCCCGCCAGGCCGGCATTGGCCAGCTGCTGGCGGTGGCCAACCCCGACAGCAGCCGCCCGTCGCGGGCGCTGCCCGGGTTCGTCAACACCCATGACTTTGTGGAACTGCTTGACGCCATCAAGGCGCCGCGTCAGCCCCCTGTTTGAACGAGCCGCTGAACTCAAGCTGGAAGCCGGCGCCCTGATCCTCGGCGATCAGTGCCAGCCCCTGGCGCACCTCGGCCGGCACCGTAGGTGCAGGCGAGATCAGGGCACTAACCCGATAGGCCGAGTCAGCCATCAGCCGCAGATCGGCACTGATGCCGAGCTGGCCGGCATCATTGACGTGGGCGGTCAGCTCACCTTTATCGCAGCCCAGTTCGACGGTGTAAGGGCCAAGCGGCAGGGGTTCGCGCAGCATCTGGTTATGCAGCTGGGCGTTGTCCCAGCCAAAGGTGCCCTGCACTTCGCGGCACCAAGGGCTGCCACTGCGGGCACTGGCCAGATCGAGGCGAATGAGGCCCGCCACCGTCTGCGGTAACGGCAGGGCGATCAGGTTCACCAGCGGCTGAGCCGGCACCTGCAACGTCAGGTCGCTGGCGCCCAGACTGAGGGGCGAAGCCCACACCTGACCGCGCATAAAGCTGTCGCCGTCGAGCGAGCTCTCCACCTTCAGCGACAGCCGCGCCAGCAGCAGGGCCCAGGGTTGAAGCTCAAAGCGCACATCATCAAAGCGAATGCCCATCAACATCAGGTTGTCGATACGGCCATGCCACAAGGTGCCGCTGACATAGCCAAGGCTGACCCCTGGCGGTAGCGGCACCCAGCCGGCCACCAGACGAGCAGGGATGGTGGCGATTAGCGCCAGCAGAAAGAAGACAGCGCCAGCGATCCAGGCAACGCGACTATTCACATCAACCCCTTGTCAATTCCAGACGGCGGACCTTGACCCGGCCGCCATTGTCACTGCGCGCCAGATCGACACTGTTGACGACTATGCCGTGGTCGCGCTGCAGTTGCTCCAGCAGCGCCAACAGGCTGCTCCATGAGACCTCATCGATCCACACCTGCAGGCCATTGCCCTGAGGCTGCAAGCGGCTGATGGTGATGTTGTGGCGGCGTGCCGTTTCATTGACCACTTTGGTCAGGGCGCCGCTGTCGATGGCCCCTGCCGCCGTTTGTGGACCTGCGGCCAGCACCGTCTCAGCCTGTACCTTGAGCCACGCCAGATCGCGCTCGGTATTGGCCAGCTGTTGGGCCCGGCTGGCCGCCGCCGCCGAAATCGGCGCCCACAACCCCCAATAAAGGATGGCCAGCAAAGTCAGGCCACCGCAGATCAACACCAGTCGCTGCTCACGCTCCGCCAACTGTTCCCACCAGGCTCTCATGGCTGCCTCCGAATGGTGATAGCGCCGATCACCTTGTCGCCCTGACTGCTTTGCGAGCCAATCTCCACCGCCAGCTGACTGGCAAGCTGAGCCCGCACCTGTTCGAAATCAGCATAATTGCTGCCCTGGGCCTGTACCCGAATCTCACCGACCCGGCGGTCGAAGCGCAGGCTCTGCAGTTCCAGTCCTTTGACGGTTTTAAAAGCAGGCGCGGCGGCCCGCAACATCGCCAGAAAATCACCGCCACCACCATCACTGGCGATACTCGCCACCCGGTTCTGCATCAGGGTACGCAGCTGCTCCGGGCGCGGCGGTTCATCACCGGGAAAGGCCAGCTGGTAGACCTGCTGGCCATGCTGACGCAGCTCAGCGATGGTCTGGCCATCGCGCCACCAGCTCAGCCCCTTGAACAGCAGCGCCAGCACAAACAGCAGCAGCACAGATGCGGCCACCGGTAGATAAGCCACCACTGGCCCACGCCACTCGCGCTTGGGGGCGTAGCCACCGGCCAGCAGATTGACCTGACGCGACGGCAGGTTACAGGCCAGCACCCACAGCGGCAGTTCTTCCGGCTGCGCCTCAAGGGTGAGCCCCTCCACCTCGGTCAGCGGCCATTCCTGCCACAACTGCCAGCGGCACTCGCCCTGAGCCTCAACCAGTGCCGGTACCAAGGCCGGCAGCAGGCTCTCCTCGATGGCCAGGGCGGGGCCGGTCTCAGGGCGGATCAGCCACAGATCATCGAAAGCAACGGCGGCACCGGCAGGTAGCGCCAGGGTATCCGGCAAGATCCAGTCCGCCTGCAGACCGCCCTCTGCCAGCCATCCCAACCAGGAGCGCAGCTGGCTGTGGCGCACCACCATTACCGGCTGCAGCTGGCCGGTACGGACCAATGGCACCAGCTGAAACTGCTCGACATCCTCGGCCAGCGCTTCTTCCAGCTGGTAAGGCAAGGCACGCAGGGCAACGCGGGGGTTGCCCGGAGGCAATTCCACCTCATGCACCGTGACCTGGGTGCCGGGCACCAGTACCACCAGTTTGCGCCCACCAGCGCGTTCACTCAGGGTTGCCAGCTCGGCAGCCGTGGGCAAGGCGCCGCTGCTGATCAGCTCGCCGCTGGCGCTGTCGCGCACCAGCCAGTAGACCGGGCTGGTGGGCTGCTCACCCAGCCGGATGATGAGTTGTTCGTTCACTGCCATCCTCCAAAACGGCGTTGGACCACCATCAGGCGGTTGCTGCCGTCACGTCGCAGAATCGAGGTAAGGCGAAAACGGGCCCGATCGACCTGGGCTTCCGCCTCAATCACAAAAAAGTTGCTGGTCACAGTCACTGCCCGCTTCTGGGCGTCGGTCAGCGATGGCCCCAGCGCATGCATCTCCGGCGATGACATAAAGGCCTCAAGGGAATTCCAGCCGGTCTTGGGACGATTGGCAATCAGCTGCTCCGCCTGCGACAGACTCATGGCGGGGGCAAACAGCCCGGCCAGCACCGCCGCCTGCTCCGGCTGCAGGGTGTTGACGTTGACCAGCACCCCTGCCTGACCGGGGATCACACAGACCAGCGGTTTGAGGGTGGTAAACAGCTGACTGCTGACCCCACGCACCAGTCGCCACTCGCTGACATCAGCCATCAGCCCGTTGGCGGTGACATAAGGTGGCGTGCGGCTGCTGTATTCAGCATCTTCAGCACCCAGACTGCCGCTGATCTGATCATCGCCATCCAGCCAGTCGCGGGTGGACTCGGCCACAGTTTCCGCCTCATAGCTCTCGATACCGGCCTGTTCCAGCAACTGCTGCAGCATCAATGCCTCGGCCGGTGCCGTCTCGCGCGGCACCCCCGGCGTCGTCCCGGCAGCGCCATTGAGGTTAAAACAGGCCTGCAGATCGCGAATACGGCCGATGATGACGCCCCCCTCCACCGGGTACTGCTGCTCACCACTGGCCCAATACTGGCCGAGGTGAACACTGTTGGGGCTGTCCTTAAAATCCTGCTTGAGCACACGCATGGCAAACTGTTCGGCCCCCAGGGCATACTGCTGGGCCTGGCTGTAGGTGACCAGATTTTCGGCCCGGCGGATCTGCAGCCCCAAACGCTGGGTCATGGTAGCCGCGATCACCATGGCAATGGCCAGCACCAGCAGCACGGTAACAATGGCCAGGCCGCGCTGGCGACAGAGGCTACTGACCAAAGTCGCCCCCGCTGTTGTCGTTGTTGTCGCCACTCTGGCTGCCGCCCTGCTGACCAGCGGCGGCGCGGCTGTCACCGCTGCCACTGCTGTTATCCTGCGGGCCACCACCTTCGCCACTGTCGCCACCATCGCTGCGGCCACCACCGCCCAAGGTGCCGCCACCCAGCGCCTCCGGCAGCAGAAACAGGCGGGTGACCACACCAAAATCTTCGCTGTCGAGGGTCACCTCCAGCGCCTGGGGCAACCCCTCCTCCAACCATTGCTCCTGCCATTTGCCACCCGCCCAGACGCGCAGCTTGAAGTCAGTGACGCCGGCCATCAGCGCCGTCACCCGCGGCAGGCTATCGGCGGCGCTGTCAGGGTAGAGGGTGGTCAACCGCTCCAGTACCCCTTCTTTAAGGCGATAACCCACCCCCTGCACTTCGGCTCGCGGCAGGCGGGCCTGCGGGTTGCGCCAGCCGCCGCGCATAAAGGCCAGCCCCATCGCCTCACTCTCCAGCATCCCCGCCTCGGTACGCAGCCACTGATTGGTTGGCGCCTCCTCGCCCAGCCGCACCTGGCGCTGCAGCATCTGCATGCTGTCGCGTTCCAACATGGCCATAGTGCGCTGCAGCCGGTGCAACTGCTGACCGGCGCGCGCCGAGATCTCGTCGCTATCCTGCACCTGCGACAGCAGGGCAAAAGCGGCCACACTGATCAGGGCAAAGATGGCGGCAGCGATCAGGAACTCGAGCAGGGTAAAGCCAGCGGCGGGCCTCATGGTCGCCCCCGATAGCCGGTCAGTGCCACCACCGCAGCCTCATCATTCTCACCGATGCGCACTTCAATGGTGACCGCCCGCAGATCCTTGTCGGTAGTCGCCTCGACTTTCTGCTTCCAGTAGAAGGTGCGCCCGCCCATCTCGGCTTTGCCGCTGCGCTCGCCGTTGGCCGGCAACCCACCCTCCAGTGCCACCTCCACCAACCGGTTGCTGGCCACATAGTTGGCCAGGGTGATCTCCTCAAGGCTGGTGAGGGCGGTCAGATGGGTAGCTGCGGCCTGCATCAGGGCGATGCCTGCGCTGGCAAAGATCGCCAGCGCGATCAGCACTTCCAGCAGGGTAAAGGCGGACTGGCGGGCTCTCATCGTGCCGCCTCAGCATCCAGCTGGGCTTGGGGATCCAGCAGGGCCACATCGCCTAGCTCGGTCACATCCACCCGCCAGCGCTCGGGCAGATCGATGTGGCTAAAGGTGAGGCTGAACGGGGTGGTATCGCCGCCGGGGGAGATGAGCAGCTGCGGCTCGTACTGCTGCTCCTCCTCCTGCTGCTCAAACAGCGGCTTGTCTTCAAACAGTCCGCCTCTTTCAGTCAGGCGATCGTCGTCAACAAAGGGCAGGTCTTCGAGTTCCAGTTCCAGGCGCATCCCTTCATCCAGCTGGCGCTCGACCAGAAAGCGATCATCCTCCAGCGGCTGCCATTTCTGCTCGCCATCACGCTTGACCCACAGATAGCGATTGTCCTCGAGCCGCAGCCCCAGCTCGTCACCACTCATTTCGCTCTCTTCCTGCACCAGCTGGAACAGGGCCACAAAGCGCTCGGCCTCAGTCTGCAAGGCCTGCTCGGGGCCGCTGCGCCCCACCGACAGCATCACCACTGAGGCCGCCAGACCCACAAGGGCGGCGACCAGCAGGATCTCCAGCAGGGTGAAGCCGCGGCAGCCGCGCATCGGTTATTGATACTCGCCGATATTCCAGTTGCCGATGTCAGTGGCCTCGCCTTCGCCACCTTCCTGGCCGTCAACGCCAAAGGTGAAGAGGTCATAGCGTTTACCTTTCTGGCCCGGCTGCACGTATTGATAGTCGCTACCCCACGGGTCCTGCGGCAGGCGCTTGATGTAGCCGCCCTCCTGATAGCGGCGCGGCTCCGGGGCGCTGCTGGGCTTTTCAACCAGTGCCTGCAGCCCCTGCTCAGTGGTGGGGTAAACGCCGTTATGCAGCTTGTACATGTCCAATGCCCCTTCCAGGGCAGTGATATCGGAGATCGCCTTCTGGCGGTCGGCCTGCTCCTTGTTGCCCATCAGGTTGGGCACCACCAGGCTGGCGAGAATGCCGAGGATGACGATCACGATCATCACCTCCAGCAGGGTGAAGCCGCGGTTGTTGCCGGTTGTCATGGTCAGTTCTCCGTGGTCAGGGTCAAAGGCCGGTTACTTGCCGACCAAGTTGTTAAGTTCAAGAATGGGCTGGAGGATGGCAACCACAATAAACAGCACCACCCCCGCCATCAGCACCAGCACCAGCGGCCCGAGCAGCCCCATGGCGATGGTCATCAGGGTATCGAACTCGCGCTCCTGGTTATCAGCGGCGCGCCCGAGCATCTGCTCCAGTTCGCCAGAGCGTTCACCGCTGGCCACCATATGCAGCATCATCGGCGGGAACATGCGGGTCTCGGCCAGCGCTGCGCGCAGGCTGGCGCCCTCGCGCACCCGGGCCACCGCCTGGGCAGTGGCGTCACGCATCGGCAGATAGCCGAGCACCCCGGCGGCGATGCCCATCGCCTCCACCAGCGGTACCGCACTGGAGACCAGAATGGAGAGGGTGCGGGCATAGCGGGCGGTATCCATGCCACGGGTGACTTTGCCAATGGTGGGCAAGCCGAGCAGAAAGCGGTGATAGCGCAGCTTGACCGCCGGTTTTTTCAGCGCCTGCCGCCAGCCGGCCAGGGCCAGCAGCAGCGCCCCCAGCAGCAGTAGCCCCCAGTCGCGAACAAAATCGGAGATGACAATCAGGATCTGGGTGGTCAGCGGCAGGGCACTGCCCATATGGTCAAACTGGGCCACCACCTTGGGCACCACCACCGCCAGCAGCAGGGCGATCACGCCTGAGGCGATCACCAGCAGGATCACCGGGTAGACGGTGGCCTGAATCACCTTGCTACGGGTGATCTGACGCTGCTCCATGTAATCGGCCAGCCGATTGAGCACGGTGTCCAGATGGCCTGACTTTTCACCGGCGGCCACAGTGGCGCAGAACAGCTCATCAAAGGCCTGGGGATACTCGCGCAGGCCGTTGGCCAGGGTATAGCCCTCCAGCACTTTGCCGCGCACCGCCATCACCATCGACGACAGCCGTGGCTTTTCACACTGCTCGGCCACCGCCTTGAGCGCCTCTTCCAGCGGCATGGCCGCCTGCACCAGGGTGGCCAGCTGGCGGGTGATCAGTGACAGATCCGCCACCGCAAAGCCGCGGCTCATGCTGAAACCACGTTGGCCGCCACTGCTGGCCGGCTGGTCGGCCTTCTGCGCCGCCAGCTCGACACTAAGCGGTGACAGGCTGCGCTCGCGCAGCAGTGCCCGCACCTGACGGGCGCTGTCGCCTTCAATCAGCCCTTTTTTCTGCTTGCCGGCGCCATCGAGGGCGCGGTACTCGAACACCGCCACCGCTTACTCCTCGCGTGTCACCCGCAACACCTCTTCCAGTGAGGTGATGCCGGCCAGCACCTTGTCGATACCATCCTGACGGATGCTGGGGGTGAAGGGGCGCACATGGCGCTCCACCCGCTGCTCGCCGGCACCACTGTGGATCAGCTCGCGCACGGTATCGTCAACGATCAGCAGTTCGTGAATGCCGGTACGGCCACGATAGCCACTGAAGTTGCACTTGGGGCAGCCTTTGGGGTTGTAAATGGTGGCGTGCTGATCGCCACTGATGCCGAGCAGATGGCGCTCGGCCGGCGTCGGCTCGTGCGCTTCGCGGCAGTGGGGGCAGAGGGTACGCACCAGCCGCTGGGCCAGCACCGCCAGCAGCGAGCTGGAGAGCAGGAAGGGCTCGATGCCCATATCCTGCAACCGGGTGATGGAACCGGCGGCGGTGTTGGTGTGCAGGGTGCTGAGCACCAAGTGACCGGTGAGCGAGGCCTGTACCGCGATCTGCGCCGTTTCCAGATCGCGGATCTCACCGATCATCACCACATCCGGGTCCTGACGCAAAATGGCGCGCAGGCCACGGGCAAAGGTCATGTCGACACGCGGATTGACCTGGGTCTGGCCGATGCCGTCGAGGTCATACTCGATCGGGTCTTCCACCGTCAGGATGTTGCGGTCGCGGGTGTTGATGCGCGACAGGCCGGCGTAGAGGGTGGTCGATTTACCCGAGCCGGTAGGGCCGGTGACCAGAATGATGCCGTGAGGACGGTTGACCAGCTCGGCAAAGCGGATGCGGTTAGCCTGGGTCATCCCCAGCTGTTCAAGGTCGAGGCGAGCGGCGTTCTTGTCGAGCAGACGCAGCACCGCGCGTTCACCGTGGGCCGAAGGCATGGTCGAGACACGCACGTCCACCGCCCGGCCACCGATGCGCAGCGAGATACGACCATCCTGCGGCACCCGCTTCTCGGCAATATCGAGCCGCGCCATCACCTTGATACGGGAGACCAGCAGGGCCGACAGCTGGCGATTGGGGCGCAGCACTTCGCGCAGCACCCCATCGACCCGGAAGCGGATCACCAATGCCTGTTCGAAGGTCTCAATATGAATGTCGGACGCCCCCTCCTTGATCGCCTCCGACAGCATGGCATTGATCAGCTTGATGATCGGCGCGTCGTCTTCGCTCTCCAGCAGATCTTCGGTTTTGGGCAGCTCATCAGCGAGAGTGAAGAGATCCATCTCGCTGCCCAGATCTTCCATCAGCTGCTTGGCTTCGCTCGAATCGCGCTGATAGAGGGCGGTGAGATGGGCGACAAAGGCTTCCGGCTCCAGCCGTTCCAGGGTCAAGGGCCGGCCGGCAAAACGCCTTACTTCAGCGATCACTGTCGGCGTCAGGGTGCCGCTGTAGAACAGCTTGGGCTGCTCATCGACCAGCTGGATCAGGACGTTGTGGCGCTTGGCAAAAGAGCAAGGCAAGCGCAGGCGTGGCAGGCTGGCCAGTGCCTGCTCCTCCAGCTCACCA
>JAGOCY010000024.1 GCA_017998495.1 Corallincola sp. | reverse complement strand
TGCCATCGGCACGGCGACGGCGACCATGGAGGTCGGCCATCCAGGCGCCACCGCGTTTGCCGCTGCGGGCGTAGACATCGAGATAGAAACCGCCCAGTTCGCTGCCGTCCTGATCGACGATGGCGTAATAGCGGGCCTCCGGGTGGGGGCAAACGACATCCAGCCGCGGCTCGCAACGCACCCCAAACAGCCGCTCGGCGACGCTGAACAGCCCGGCCACCACCACCGGCTCCGGAAAGTAAGGGCGCAGCAGCTCCTGCGACAGGGCATAGCGCTGTTCGCGCAGCGCCTCGCCGGCATAGCCGATATCCCAGGCCTCAACATGGTCGATGCCCAGCTGGCTGCTGGCAAAGGCGCGCAATTCGGCCAGTTCGCGTTCAGCCTGGGGTTTGGCGCGTGCCGCCAGATCGAGCAGAAACTGCTCCACCGCCGCCACCGAGGGCGCCATCTTGGTGGCCAGCGACAGCTCGGCATAGTCAGCGAAGCCCAGCAGCTGCGCCTGTTCGTGGCGCAGTGCCAGCAGTTCGCGCATCAGCGGGCCGTTGTCGAACTGACCGGCATTGGGGCCCAGCTCCGAAGCGCGGGTGGCATAGGCCTCGTAGAAGGTACGGCGCACGGCGCGATCGCGGCAGTAGTTGATCACCGGCAGGTAGGCCGGCAGATCCAGGGTAAACAGATATCCACTGCGCCCCGCCGCTTGGGCGCGGGCGGCCGCGGCTTCCAGCGCTGAAGGCGGCAGCCCGGGCAGCGCCGCTGCATCCTCGCTATGCCATTGCCAGGCCTGGGTAGCATCCAGCAGGTGGTTGGAGAACTGGGCCCCCAGCTCACTGAGGCGGGCAGCGATCTCGGCATAACGCTGCTTAGCGTGCGCCGGCAGGGCCACCCCGGTCAGGCGAAAATCGCGCAGGGCGATGGTCACCGCCTGCTGGGCGGCCAGCGGTAACTGGGCGAATTCAGGGGCATCGGCCAGCTGCTGGTAGCGCTGATAGAGCCCCTCATGCTGGCCCAGCCAGGTGTAGTACTCCGACAGCAGCGGCAGGCAGGCATCATGGGCCTGACGCAGTTCAGGGGTAGAGCAGACCGCATTGAGATGGCTGACCGGTGCCCAGATACGGCTCAGGCGATCATTGACCGCCTCCAGCGGCTCGGCCAGCCGCTGATAATCCAGCGTTGGTTCGGCCACCACCCGCGCTACCGTCGCCCGACAGTCGGCCAGCGCAGTCTCAATAGCGGGTAACACATGGTCGGGGGAGATCTGCGCAAAGGCGGGCAGGTGATCACAATCGAGTAGCGGATTCATCAAGGCTCCGGTGGCAGCATGGCGGTGACGCCACAGTTATGCCCCGCACCCGAGCGCTTTGCAATGGTCTATCGCCGCCGGGCCTCAGCTTAAACCGCAATGGTCTGGCCAGCCCTCGCCCACGGGGTGGCAGCCAGCCATGCACGGCCGCAGTCGCCTGTTCGTTTGGTGGGCAGCAGGGCCAGTGGTGGCACCGTCAGCGGTTGACGGTCAGCCCGCACCAGACGCTGCTGGATGATCAACCCCTAGATACCGCCAATGCGTTCGGCCAGGGTTTTGTAACGCTGCACATCGCCCTTTTCAAACATCGGCTTGCCGCCGGCATCGTTGGCTTTGCTGATCAGCAGCCGCTCTCGCGCCAGGCGCTCAACCCTCAATTCCGATACTTTCAGGAACTCGGCCACCTCGGCCACGCTCATCAACGCCTCACTCATGCTTCCCCCTGCCATCAACCATGGATGCGGGCGAGCATGCAGCCCGCCGTGGGGTAATTAAAGCGCAGTGGGGTGAAAATGCGACCCGGTTAGAAATCCCACTGCAAATAAAGGACCTGATAGTTACTGCCGCCCTTGATATTGCCGAACTGGGAAGCGGTCTCCAGCACTGCCGAGCGATGGTGAATGCTGTAGCCCAGCCACCAGTCATTGAAGGCCGGCGCATTAAACAGATCGCCAACATTGAGATCGACGGACAGATCCAGATAGTTCATCAACTTACTCTGGTCGTAGCCCTTCTCTTCCATCTCCACCCGTTCGATCCAGGTGATCTTGGAGACATAGGAGAGCCCCTCGGCGATGCCAAAGCGCCAGCGGGTCGGCCAGTCGTAGGTCCAGTAGAATTTCAGTGCCAGCACATATTCGCTGCCGACTTGCTGAACATCAGACTCGTGGTGGTAAACCACCCCGGGGGTGAGGTAGATATCAACAGCGCTGTCGAACAGCTCGCGGCCCATGCGATAGCCATAGAACAGCGAGGTCAGCTGGTTGTCTTCTTTGTCTGACTGGGTGTTGAACACCAGCATGTCGCCAAGGTTAGAAGGGGTGGCCCAGCCATGGCCCAGCCGCCAGTAGTGCTGCCCCAGGTTGCCATTGCTGTTGGCCTTGGCACTGGCCTGGCCCGGCTGGTTGAACATCGCCAAACCCAGAGTCATCTCGCTCTGCCAGCGATCATCAACGGTGGCCAGGTGGTAGGCGCTGTTGCCAAGGTAGCGGACACGGGCATCGCTATAGAGGTAGAGGTCGTTCCACAGCTGCCAGCGCGCCAGGTAACCAGCCTGCAGGTCAGCGCCGCTATCGGCCGCTTCGCTGTCGAGGGCGTAGTACTTGGTGGTGAAATCGCTGTCGCGCAGGCGCAAGCCGGCAGCGGGGGTAATGGTCAGGCCTCGCCACTGGTAATCGCGGCGCAGCTCCGCCAGCCCCTGCATGCGCCCGTAACGATCGCTCAGCCACTCCAGCCGGTAGTCATAGCCGGTCGCGGCCAATGGCGCCTGCCACTGCAGGCCGAAATCGAAGGTCTCAGCCTTGGCCGGCTCCAGCGCCTGATCGGGCAGATCGAGGAAGCGGTAGCGCCCCACCACCCCCAGCTCACCCGCATCACTGCGCCAGGCACGCCAGCTGGCGCCCATCTGCTCGACGCGGAAATGCTCGGTTTCGGCAAACAGGTAAGGGACAAAGTCAGAGGCCCGCTCATTATCACCACCCGCATAGGGCACGCTGGCAATACGGGCGCCAAGAGCCACCCCCCACTGCTGCTCGGTTTCGGCCTGGGCCGCCGTAGCCATCAGTGCCGTAGCCACCATTGCTGTCAGTCGTACACCCATCACCCTTCTCCTGCCTGCCGCCACTGGTCATGCGGCTGCGCCGCGCCCTCTCTGCGGCGCGCATGGTAGCGATGAATGTGAAGCGGCTCAACTTTCGAGCAGTTGAGCAATGGTCTCGGCCAGCTTCTCTGGGGTGGTGGTTGGGGCGTAACGATCCACCACTTCGCCCTGGCGATTGACCAGAAACTTGGTGAAGTTCCACTTGATCGCTTCGCTGCCGAGAATTCCCGGGGCGGCACTCTTCAGGTATTGATAAAGGGGGTGGGCGCCATCGCCATTGACCTCAAGCTTGGCAAACACCGGGAAGGTGACGCCAAAGCGGCCGCTGCAAAACTGCTGGATCTCATCGTTGCTGGCGGGTTCCTGGCCACCAAACTGGTTGCAGGGAAAGGCCATTACACTGAAGCCTCGCTCGCCAAAGCGCTGCTGCAGCGCCTGCAGCCCCTCATATTGCGGGGTAAAGCCACAGGCACTGGCGGTATTGACCAGCAGCAACACCTGATTGCGCCAGGGTTCAAGGGTGGTGGTAGTGCCATCGGCACGCTCAACACTGATTTGGTAAAGGGACATCGGCTTCTCCTTGCGCGGCGAAAATAATGGGTAGCCAGCGTTCAACGGCTGGCGTCCAGTTCACGATCAGCGCTGGCATACCGGGCAGTCAGGGGCCTGCGCCAAGGCCAGTGTTTGCCACTGCTGGTGCAGGCCATCAAACAGCCACAATGCCGGCGCCTGAGCTTGGCCCAGCAACAGCCGGAGCGCCAGCAGCGCCTGCTGGGCGCCCATCACCCCCAGTAGCGGCCCGACGACGCCGGCAGTCGAGCAGTTCAGTGGCGGTTCGGCAGCGGGCGGATAGAGACAGTGATAGCAGGGGCCCTGGCCGTGGCGGTAATCAAACAGGTAGAGCTGCCCTTCCCAGCGGATAGCGGCGGCACTCACCAGCAGCTTGCGCGCATTAAAACAGGCCTGGCTCAGGGCATGGCGAGTGGTCAGATTGTCGCTGCAGTCGAGTACCAGATCGGCAGCAGCAACAGCTTGGGTCAAGGCCGCACCCTGCAGCCGGCCGATCAGTGGCTCTACTTCGATGGTCGGGTTAAGGGCAAACAGCCGCTCGGCACCCCGCTCGGCCTTGAACCCACCAACATCACGGCTGGTATAGAGGATCTGGCGCTGCAGGTTCGACAGCTCCACCCGGTCATCGTCAGCCAGCACCAGCGTACCCACACCCGCTGCCGCCAGATAGAGAGCAGCCGGCGAACCGAGGCCGCCAGCCCCCACGATCAGCACCCGGGCGGCCAGCAACCGGGCCTGCCCCGTCTCACCAATTTGCGGTAGCAACAGCTGACGGCTGTAGCGCTGTAGCTGATCCGCCGATAGCGTCATGGCGGCCACTCCCGACGCCAGCCGATCACCGCCAGGTGAGCCAGCAGCAAGGCGGTCACTGCCACCGCCATCACCAGCAGGCTGATCATCTCCAGCGACCGACTCGCCCAGCCTGCCCAGCTGCCGGCCAACCAGCCACACCACAGCAGCAGGCTGAGCGCTGCTGATTTGTAGAGGCAGCTGCGGCAGCGGCCAAGATGGGCGACAAACCAGTTGTCAGGGCACTGGTAACAGCTCACGCCGCCTCTCCGTTGCCGGCCAGCACAGCGCGCAGCACCTGGGCCAGCTTGGCCGCATCATGGCGCAGCAGATCAACACCATCCTCAATCAGATCATGGGCGTGGACATAGAGGGTGCGGCAACCAGGGTTGTTCAGCTGCACCGGCGCCGCGTGCTCGCAAGCATAGCGGGCAAGCAGTTCGGGGCTGGGCAGGTGGGTGTTGTAGATCACCTCTGGCACCGGTCGGCCAATATAGCGCTGCAGTACCGCCAGGAAATCCTCGACCGCATAGCCTTCGGTCTCGCCATATTTGGTCATGATGTTGCTGATGTAGATGAGGCGCGCGCCGGTATCGCGCAGCGCTGCCGCCACCCCCGGCACCAGCAGGCTGGGCACAATCGAGGTGTAGAGATCACCGGGGCCGATCAGCACCACATCGGCGTTGGCGATCGCCTCCAGCACCGGCGGATAGACGCTGATCTCATCGGCGTGATGGGGCACCAGAAACACATTGGCAATGCGCGAACGACCGGGACCACGGGGGACATCGATGGCATGCTCGCCAAACAGCCGTTCGCCACTCTCCAGCTCCGCCACCAGCGTTGCCTTGTCGACCGTCACCGGCAAAATCCGCCCCTGCACGTTGAGCAGCTCAGCCAGTGCCTCCACCCCCTTGGCGAAAGAGCCGACATACTGCGACAGCATGGTCAGCAGCATATTGCCGGCGGTGTGGCCCTGCAGCCGGCGGGTCGACTCGAAGCGCTTGAGCAGCAGATCGCGGGCCACGTCGCGCAGCGGGCTCAGGGCCAGAATGCACTTGAGCACATCGCCCGGCGGCAGTATGCCCAGTTCGTCGCGCAACCGGCCAGTGCTGCCACCGCTATCGGTCATCGACACCACCGCCGTCAGCTCCACGTCATCCAGATCGCGTAGCGCCGACAGCAGGTTGAACTGACCGCTGCCACCGCCGATGGTAACCACTGCTTGCATTTGCTCCCTCCCGCGCTGCGCCCGGAGTGTACTGCGCTGCGCCGCCCTCTGCTATGCTGCCGGCCCGCTTCTGCCCACGAGTATGCGCGATGTACGACCACTACGACGGCCTGATTTTTGACATGGATGGCACCCTTCTCAACACCATGCCGATCCATGAAAAGGCCTGGCGCGAAGCGCTGGCCGCCTTCGATCTGCCGGTCTTGCCGAGTCTGATGCGCCAGCTCACCGGGGTGCCCACCCGTGAAACCTTTGCCATGGTGGCGGCCCAAGCCGGCACCACCCTTGATGAGCTGGACGAAGCCGTGGCCTTTAAAGAGGCGCGGGTGGCTGAGCTGATCGGTGAAGCCCGACCAATTGAGGTGATTGCCGAGATCGCCCGCCGCTATCACGGCCAGCGACCGCTGGCCGTGGGCACTGGCGCCAGCACCCACGAAGCCCGCCAGTTACTGGCAGCGGCTGGCGTACTCGGGCTGTTCGAGGTGGTGATTGGTGCCGATCTGGTGCAGCGCCCCAAACCGGCCCCCGACACTTTTCTGCTGGCCGCCGCCCGTATCGGCATCGACCCGCGTCGCTGCGTGGTATTTGAAGATGGCGAAGCGGGCATGGTAGCGGCTCGCGCCGCTGGTATGGCCGTGGTTGATGTGCGGCCACTGGTGGGCACTGCCGCCGACTACTTCCTGACCGTTTAACCCAAAAACAAAGGCCGCATCATGCGGCCTTTGCGGGTTGAGTGGAACGCTCAGGCGGCGGCGCCATCCAGCTCCAGCTGCTCCTCATCACGCTGCCACAGCAGTTCGTGGAGGTGGTTGAGAATGTCATCTACGACGGTGCTATCCCTTGCCAGTTGCTGCCGCAGGGCGTCCCGCTCCTGCTCGGTCATCGGTTTGTGCATAAACGCGCTCCCCTGTTCAAGATGAATCCTGGGCCGCTCGCCGAGCGGTGAAATCGGGACCATTTAAAAGCAGGTCGGACCTCATCAACCCTGATCCTGCGCAAAGAACCAGCCCGGATTCGCTCGAATATTAACCAGAGATTGCAGCACTGTTAACCACTTTTTCGTCATTTTTTTGTCAGGCTCGCGCCAAAGCTTTGCGCACCACCGCCCCGGTCTCCGGCGACAGCTCCAGCTTAAGTGCCATCGATTGCCCCAGCGGTGACATCTTTCCCCATGTTTTTCTAATGATATCAATCACCTTTTCCGGAGGGTGAGCGGCCATGAACTCCTCCAGGTAATACTCGAGGAACACCAGACAGGCGATATCCTCCAGTGCTTGAGCCTCGCTGTCGCGTTTGAAGTTCTCTTTGCGGATGAGACTGCCCACCCGGCTGATGCGGGCCGGCTCGTAGCCCTTGTCGGCCATCACCTCGGCAGCCACCTGGGCATGGTACTGACCCAGCGCCGTGCGCCAGGCGCGGTAGCCTTCGCGACCGGCAGGAAACTTGTCACGCGGCACCACCCAGCGCCGCACATGCTGGGCGCGCACCGCGATCTGCAGCTCTTCGCTGGCTTCCTGAGCATACTGGGCCAGCCGTTCGCTCATGCGCTGGCCGTAAAGCAGCTCGCGCGGCACCTCGGTCTCATGCACCCAATCGGTGCGCGGATCGGCACTGTTGAGGTGATCTATCGCCTCCAGCACGGCATTCAGGCGTGAATCATCGGCGACCATGGTCAGCTCCCTCTGGACAAGCGTGGCCAACAGCTTAGCGGCAGCGCAGCTCAATGGAAATCGCGCGAACGCAATGGCAGCTCGGCCAGCAACCCCGTCTGATCGCGCAACCGGCCAGCGATCACATGGGTAGTGCCATCGCCCTGCTCCACCACCCCCTGCACCTCCAGCAGCCGCGCCTGCAGCAGCGGCAGCCGCTGGGCGCGGGCGGTGGCCAGCCACACCACCACGTTGACGGTGCCGCTTTCATCCTCCAGCGACACAAAGGTCACGCCGCTGGCAGTTCCGGGGCGCTGACGACCAGTAACCAGCCCCGCCACCCGCACCAGGGTGCCATGGGCCACCGCCGCCAGCTCGCTGGCGCGCCGGCAGCGAGATAACTCGCCCTGCTGGCGCAGCAGGGCCAGCGGGTGGATGCCCAGGCTCAAGCCCAGGCTGCGATAGTCGGCCACCAGCGCCTGACCCCGAGTGGGTGATGCCAGCTCAACACCGCCGCTGTCATCGCGGGCGGGCAGCAACCCCTGCGCCGGCTGATAGCCGGCCAGTCGCCAGCGGCTGTGGTGACGATCACCACTCAACGCGGCCAGGGCGTCCGCCGCTGCCAGCGCCTCGCGGCTGGCGTCATCCAGCGGGCAGCACTGCAGCAGCTGCTCAAGGCTGGTAAAGCCGCCCGCCGGGCGCGCCGCCACCAGCGCCCGTCCTGCCACCTCGCCCAGACCGCGCACCAGGCGCAGGCCGAGGCGCAAGGCCACGCCATCATCCGCCGGCTCCAGGTGGTGGTCCCAATGGCTGTGCTGCACATCCACCGGCCGCACCTCAACGCCGTGGCGGCGCACGTCCTGCACCAGCTGTGACGGGCTGTAAAACCCCATCGGCTGGCTGTTGAGCAGGGCACAGCAGAACGCCGCCAGATAGTGGAATTTGAGCCAGGCCGACACATAGGCGAGCAGGGCAAAGCTGGCCGAATGAGATTCAGGAAAACCATACTCGCCAAACCCCTGGATCTGGCGGAACAGCCGTTCGGCAAAGTCACGCGGATAGCCGTTGGCCAGCATGCCGTCGATCAGCTTGCCCTCAAACTGCAGCAGCCGGCCGCTACGCTTCCACGCCGCCATCGCCCGGCGCAGGGCATCGGCCTCACCACCGGTGAAACCGGCAGCCACCATCGCCAGCTTCATCACCTGCTCCTGAAACAGTGGCACCCCCAGGGTGCGTTCCAGTACCGGCCGCAGTGCCTCACTGGCATAGGTTACCGGCTCCTCGCCATTACGCCGGCGCAGATAGGGGTGAACCATGTCGCCCTGAATGGGGCCGGGGCGGACGATGGCGATCTGCACCACCAGATCGTAATAGCAGGCGGGTTTGAGCCGCGGCAGCATGTTGCTCTGGGCCCGCGACTCGATCTGGAACACGCCGATGTTGTCGGCCCGCTGCAGCATCTGGTAGACCTGCGGCTCCTCCCACCCCACCTCATCCATGGTCAGTGGCGCCCCCCGCTGTAGCGCCACCAGCTCAAAGCAGCGGCGGATGGCGGTGAGCATCCCCAGCGCCAGCACATCCACCTTGAGCAGCCCCAGCGCTTCCAGATCATCTTTGTCCCACTGGATCACCGTGCGCCCGGCCATGGCCGCATTTTCCACCGGTACCAGCCGGGACAGTGGCTCACCACTGATGACAAAACCGCCCACATGCTGAGACAGATGGCGCGGAAAACCGAGGATCTGCTCCACCCCGCGGATGAAGTGGCCCGCCAGCGGGTGGCTGGGCGCCAGCCCGGCCGCCGCCAGCTGCTCTTGCCAGCGGCACTGCGGATCGCGGCGATCGACGCTGGCCAGCAGCCGCTCAAGGATGGCGCTGTCAATCGCCAGCGCCTTGCCCACATCACGCACCGCGCTACGCCAGCGATAGCAGATCACGGTGGCCGCCAGCGCTGCCCGCTCGCGGCCATATTTGCCATAGATGTACTGGATCACCTCCTCGCGCCGCTCATGCTCGAAATCGACATCAATATCGGGCGGCTCATCGCGCTCACGGCTGATGAAGCGCTCGAACAGCAGTTCGACCTTGAGCGGATCAACGGCGGTGATGCCGAGGCAGTAGCAGATCACCGAGTTGGCCGCCGAGCCCCGCCCCTGATAGAGAATGGCGCGGCTGCGGGCAAAGCAGACCAGATCATGGATGGTGAGAAAGAACTTCTCGTAACCCAGCTCGGCCACCAGCGCCAGTTCCCGCTCGATCTGGCTGGCCATGGCCGGCGGCAGCGCCTCACCAAAGCGCTGGCGGGCACCGGCCATCACCAGCTGGCGCAGATGGCTGGTTGGCGTCTCCCCGGCCGGCACCAGCTCCTGCGGGTAGTCATAGCGCAGCTTGCCCAGCTCAAAGGTGCAACGCTCGGCAATGCGCTCCGTCTCGGCCAGCCAGGCTGGCGGAAACAGCCGTTGCAGCAGCGGCAGCGGCCGCAAATAGTGCTCACCATTGGCGGCCAGCAGTAACCCGGCCCGGGCCAGCGGACAGTTATGGCGAATGGCGGTGAGCAGATCCTGCAATGGCTGGCGCTGGCGCTCATGCATCCATACCTCGCCGCTGGCCACCACCGCGATCCCCAACTGGTCGGCCAGCTGCTGCCATTGCTGCTGTTGCTGGCGCTCACCCGCGCTAAGGGAGCGCCCGGCCAGCAGCCACAACCGCCCCGGCAGGGCGTGGGCCAGCGCAAGCC
>JAGOCY010000387.1 GCA_017998495.1 Corallincola sp. | reverse complement strand
GACCACCGAGCCGGTGAAGGTGACGGCACCGATAAAGATGCCGAGGAACACCTCGACCATGTGGATCACATGCTTGGTTTCGCCGAGGGCGGCGACATAGCACTGGTTGCTCAGATCAGTGGTGGTGCCGAGCGCGGCAGCGACGCTATCCAGCGCTTTGGCTGAGCCACAGCTATGGCTGATTTCGCCCAGCATCTGCAGGCCTGAGGCAAAACCGACCAGCACCGCCGCCATGCCCACAAAGCTGTGGAGGATGGCGACCAGTTCGGGCATTTCGGTCATCTCGACGCGGCGGGCCAAAAACACGCCGATAGCACCACCGATGACAATGGCGACGATCAGCAGCGCCAACCAGTTAATGCCACTGACACTGGCGATGGTGGCGGTGACGGCAATGGCCATACCGACAATACCGAACAGGTTGCCAGAGCGGGCCGTGTCCTGACGGGAGAGGCCGGCCAGCGACAGGATGAACAGCACGCCAGCGACGAGGTAGGCGGCAGTGAGCAGTCCTTGAGACATCAGGTTCACCCCTTACTGATCTTTGCGGAACATCTTCAACATGCGGTGGGTGACGGTGAAGCCGCCCACGATGTTGATGGTGGCGATAAGAATGGCGATCAGCGACAGCACCAGGATCGCGGTGTTATCCGAGTCCATCTGCATCAGACCACCGACCACGATGATGCCGGAGATGGCATTGGTGACGCTCATCAGCGGTGTGTGCAGGGCGTGGGTAACGTTCCACACCACGTAGTAACCGACCACACAGGCCAGCACAAACACGGTGAAATGGGCGAGGAAGTCGCTGGGTGCGGCATTGGCGATCCAGGCGAAGGCACCTATACCGGCTGCCAGCAGCAGCGGCTTGAGCCACGGCTTGGCGGGCTTCTCTGCAACCACGGCAGCAGCTTGCGCGGCCACCGGCGCGGCGCTGACTTTGATCGGCGGTGCCGGCCAGGTCAGTTCGCCGGCTTTGATGACGGTGACGCCACGCAGCACTTCGTCGTTGAAGTCGATGTTGAGCTGGCCATCTTTGCCCGGGGTCAGCAGCTTGAGCAGGTTGACCTGGTTGGTGGAGTAGAGCTGGCTCGACTGGGTAGGCAGGCGGCTCTGCAGATCGGTGTAACCGATGATGGTGACCCCATGCTTAACCACGGCCACATCTTTCTCGGTCAGTTCGCAGTTGCCGCCAGTGGCCGCGGCCAGATCGACAATCACCGAACCGGGCTTCATCGCCTGCACCATCTCGGCGGTGATCAGCTTGGGTGCCGGCTTGCCGGGGATGGCGGCGGTGGTGATGATCACATCCACCTCTTTGGCCTGCTGCAGGAACAGGTCCATCTCCGCCTTGATAAAGGCCGGCGACATCTCTTTGGCATAGCCATCGCCGCTGCCCGCTTCTTCTTCATAGTCCAGTTCCAGGAACTGGGCGCCCATGGAAGCGATCTGCTCTTTCACTTCCGGGCGGGTATCAAAGGCACGCACTTCGGCGCCGAGGCTGCCAGCGGCGCCGATGGCGGCGAGGCCCGCAACACCGGCACCAATCACCAGCACCCGCGCCGGCGGCACTTTGCCAGCGGCAGTGATCTGGCCGGCAAAGAAACGGCCGAAATGGTGAGCGGCTTCGATCACGGCGCGATAGCCGCCGATGTTGGCCATTGAGCTGAGCGCGTCCATCGACTGGGCGCGCGAGATGCGCGGCACGCAGTCCATAGCCAGCAGGTTGACGTTGCGGCCGGTAAAGGTCTGCACCAGCTCTTTATTCAGCCCCGGCCAGACAAAGCTGAGCAGGGTGGCGCCATCCTTGAGCAGCGCGGATTCAGCACTGGTCGGCGGGTTCACTTTCAGCACCAGATCGGCGCTGGCCCACAGGCTGGCGGCATCAGCCTTGATCTCAACGCCGACGGCGCGATAGGCATCATCCGAGAAGTTGGCGCCGTCGCCGGCACCGGCTTCGATGGCAATGGAGTAGCCGAGCTTTTTCAGCTTGTCGGCAGTGTCTGGCGTCAGCGCTACGCGCCGCTCACCAGCAAGGAGTTCGCGGGGAACCCCAATCGTCATCGGCATGAAATCCTCCTCAGCTTGGTTGCTATTCAGCTCAAGCCGTCGTCGTTCAGGAAACAACAACGCGCCCCAACTCAGGGCGCGCGGATTATGCAGTATTCCTGCATTTTTAGTTAGTCGCCGAGGCGCGGCGAGCACCTGCCAGAAGCCGGCAGGTGCGCTACCTTAGCGACCATCAGCGCTGGAGCAAACTCGACCAGTGGTGCGAACGGCCACTGATGCCCGGCACCTTACAGGCAGAAGCCGTATTCAGCGGCTTCAGGCTTGACACAGATACGGCCGGCGCCGCAATCAGCATCCACTGCACAGGTCTTCTTGGCCGGCGCCGCAGCAGGCGCAGCCGGGGCTTCGGCGCTGTCAGTAGCGGCGCAGCCAGAAAGCAGGGCGACGGTCAGGGTGAGGGTGGCAAGCAGTGCACGCATGTCAGTTCTCCTTATGGTGATCAGCGGGGGCTCCGCCGAAATGGCACGAGAGTTTAGCCGAAAACTGCCGCCGTGCCTTGCGCCAGCTCAGGCCGGGCGCACACAAACCGCGATCATGCGTGCCCCTTGCGGCCCCGCCACACCATAGTGGGCCTGCCCCAAGCGGATCAGATGGGCATCGCCCGGATAGAGGTCAAAGCTGTGGTGGTCGCCACTGGCGGTCACCACTGTCATGCGTATCTCCCCTTCCAGCAGGTAATAGATCTCCTCTTTGTCGTCATGGCGATGAAGGCCAATGGCGCCATTGGGTGCCACCACAAAATCGACCATCAGATTGAATGGGGT
>JAGOCY010000386.1 GCA_017998495.1 Corallincola sp. | reverse complement strand
GGTCTATGGCCAGCCGCTCGATCTCAGCCCCGGCACCCTGCTGCGGGTGGCCGAGCTGATCGAGCAGCTGCAGGCGCTGGGCTATCGCGAGGTGGGCAAGGTGGATGCCCCCGGCGACTACCGCCGCTTCAGCGGTGGGGTCGAGCTCTACGCCCGCGAGTTTCTGTTTGCCGAAGGGGAGCAGCCGTCGCGGCGACTGGAGGTGCGCTTTAACGGCGCCCGCATCGCCTCGGTCAAGGGCGGTGGCGAGGGTGGGCTGCGCCTGGAGCCACAGGTGCTGGCGCGGCTCGATAACGGCCTCGACGAAGACCGCCAGCTGGTGCGGCTGGATGAGGTGCCGACCCTGCTCACCGACACCCTGATGCTGGTCGAGGATCGCGATTTCTACCACCACTACGGGGTGTCGCCCACCGCCATCGCCCGCGCCATGGTGGTCAACCTTAAGGCCGGGCGTACGGTGCAGGGGGGCAGCACCCTGACCCAGCAGCTGGCCAAGAACTACTTCCTGACCCAGGACCGTACCCTGGTGCGCAAGCTAAAAGAGGTTTACCTGTCGCTGCTGCTGGAACGGCGCTTCTCCAAGGAGCAGATCCTCGAGGCTTATCTCAACGAGATCTATCTCGGCCAGAGCGGTAACACCGGTATCCACGGCTTTGGGCTGGCGGCGCGTTTCTACTTCGGTCGCCAGCTCGACGAGCTGCGTCCGGGCCAGATGGCGATGCTGGTGGGCATGGTGCGCGGTCCCTCGCTCTACGATCCTTGGCGGCGGGCCGAGCGCGCCCGTGAGCGCCGCGATCTGGTGCTGCGGCTGCAGCTGGAGCACGGCAAGATCGACGAGGCCACCTACCAGCGCGAGCTCAAGTCCGATCTCGGGGTGCAGGAGCGGTCGCAGGCCACCCTCTCCAACCGCCCGGCGATGACCGCGCTGCTCGAGCGCGAACTCAAGCAGTTCGACATCGACTTCAAGGCGGTCAATGGGCTGCGCGTGTTTACCACCATCGACCCGCTGGCCCAGCGCGCCGCCGAGGCGGCGGTGGCCGAGGGGCTGCAGGCGGTGGAGAAGGCGCGCAAGCTTAAATCCCTGCAGGCGGCCCAAGTGGTGATCGAGCCGATGTCCGGGGCGATTCGCGCCATTGTTGGCGACCGCAGCCCCACCTTTGCCGGCTTTAACCGCGCGGTCGATGCCAAGCGGCCGATCGGCTCGCTGATCAAGCCGGTGGTCTATCTGGCGGCGCTGAGCAATGGTAGTTACCACTTGGGCACCATGCTCGCCGACATGCCGGTGTCGATGAACGACGGCAGCGGCAAGCGCTGGCAGCCGCAGAACTATGACCGCCGCTTCCGCGGCACTGTGTCGCTGATCGATTCACTGGCCAGTTCACTCAACGTGCCCACCGTCAATCTCGGCATGGCCCTCGGCCTGACCAAGGTGGCCGAACAGTACGCCAAGCTGGCCGGCGAGGCGCCGCCCACCCTCTACCCATCGGCGCTGCTGGGGGCGATGGAGATGAGCCCGGTGCAGGTGGCCCAGTTCTACCAACCACTGGCCCATCAGGGGGAACGGCGCCAGCTGCGGCTGGTGCTGGCGCTGCAGGATGCCGACGGCAAACTGCTGGCCCAGGCGGGCGAGCCGGTCTCCACCCAGGTGGCCGATCCGCGCGCGGTGTTTCTGGTCGATGTGGCCCTCAACCGGGTGACCCGCGAGGGCACCGCCAAGTCACTGGCCGCCAGCTGGCCGGGGGTCAATCTGGCCGGTAAAACCGGCACCACCAACGATGGCCGCGATGCCTGGTTTGTTGGCTTCGACCGCCGTGAACTGGTGGTCACCTGGGTCGGGCGCGATGACAACAGCGCCACTGGCCTCACCGGCGGTAGCGGCGCCCTGCCGCTGCACCGCGCCTATCTGCTGCGGCGCGGGCCGCTGGCGCTGGATCTGGCCAATCCCAACGGGGTGATGAATGCCCACTTTGATCCGGCCAGCGGTGCCCTGATCGACAGCGCCTGCGGCGAGAGCATCGTCTATCCGGCGATCATCAGCTTTGTGCCCGAGGTGCCCAGCTGCGCCGATGGCCAGCCGCCCCGTCAGGACTGGTGGGATCTGCTGCTCGGCGCCAACTGAGCCGCAGCTTCAGGGCTGCCAGTCGCAGCAGGCGCCGGCCAGCCGGTCGATATCGCTGCTCGCCGCCTTGGCGCGGTGGCGCACCAGATAGAGCTGGCGCTGGCGCGGCTGGATCAGCGGCAGGGTGATGAGCGGGGCGCGGCCGCAGTCGGCGCCCAGCACCGCCGCTGAAACCAGCCCTAACCCCAGCCCGGCGGCCACCGCCCGCACCAGCGCCTCAGTGCTGGGCAGGGTTAGCGCCGGCTGCCACGGCAAGCCGGCCAGCAGCTGCTCCACCTGCACCCGGCTGCCGGAGCCCTGTTCGCGCACCACCCAGGGCCAGCGGGCCAGCTGCTCCGCCGTCAGTGGCTCGCTGCCCGCCAGTTCATGGTTGGCCGCCGCGATCACCACCAGCGGATCGCTACGCCAGGGGCTGACCAGTAGCTCCGGGTGGCGGATCTCCCCTTCCACCAGTGCCAGATCCAGTTCAAAACCGAGCAGCAGGCGGGCCAGCGCGGCGCTGTTGGCCATGCTGATCTGCGGCAACTGGCCATCGCCCTGCTGCTTGAGGTGGGCCAGCAGCGGCGGCAACAGGTAGGTACCGATGGTGTTGCTGGCCCCCAGCTGCAGCTTGTCCCAGCCGCCGCCATGGTCATCGCCCGCCTCGATGGCGCGCAACTGGGCGAGCAGGCTGTCCACCTGCGGCAGCAGGCTGCGGCCACGCGGGTTGAGGTAAAGG
>JAGOCY010000385.1 GCA_017998495.1 Corallincola sp. | reverse complement strand
TCTTCCTCTCCCCGCTGAGCTATCTGGTACCGGCTTACGCCACCGCACCGGCCCTGATGTACGTCGGTCTGCTGATGCTGGGTAACGTCACCAAGCTGGACTTCAGCGACTCGGTCGATGCCCTCGCCGGCATGCTGTGCGCCGTCTTCATCGTACTGACCTGCAACATAGTCACCGGCATCATGCTGGGCTTCGTGGCGCTGGTCGTTGGCCGCATCTTCGCTGCCGAGTGGAAGAAGCTGAACATCGGCACCGTCATCATCGCTCTGGCGCTGGTGGTCTTCTATGCCGGTGGCTGGGCCATCTAACCCGCCCGCTTATTCCGGTTATAGCGAAGGGCCCTGCGGGGCCCTTTTTCATGGCTGTGAGGCCGCTAACAGTTTCCCGCCCGTTTGCCCCGCATCGTTTCAAATTGAAACACCAACCTCCCTTCAGCTGTTTCAAATCCGAACCAAACCGACCGTCATTTTTATCCCTTTTTCTGTCGTTAGACTGGCTCCATCAACCATTTGCCCACCCGTGCGGTGGCAAGCCAAGGAGTGAGCCATGAAGAAACTGATCAATGCCGTCGATGCTGTGGTCCGTGAACAACTGATGGGGATGGCAGCCGCCCACCCCGAGCTCAAGGTACGTATCGAACCCCACTACATCACCCGCGCCGACTCCCCCGTGATGGGCAAGGTGGCGCTGGTCTCCGGCGGTGGCAGCGGCCACGAGCCGATGCACGGCGGTCTGGTAGGCAAAGGAATGCTGGATGGCGCCTGCCCCGGCGAAATCTTTACCTCCCCGACCCCGGATCAGATGTACGAATGCGGTCAGGCCGTTGATGGCGGCGCGGGCGTGCTGTTTCTGGTGAAGAACTACACCGGCGATGTGCTCAACTTCGAAACCGCTGTCGAGCTGCTACACGGCGACGGCGTCAAGGTCGGCTTCTCGCTGATCGATGACGACGTGGCGGTCAAAGACAGCCTCTATACCGCCGGTCGCCGTGGTGTTGCCACGACCGTGCTGTGCGAAAAACTGGTGGGGGCCGCTGCCGAAGCGGGCTATGACCTGACCCGTTGCGAGGCGCTGGCCCGCCGCATCAACAACCAGAGCCGCACTATCGGCGTTGCCACCCACGCCTGTACCGTGCCTGCTGCTGGCAAGCCCTCCTTCACCCTGGCGGACAACGAGATGGAGTTCGGCGTGGGCATTCACGGTGAACCCGGCATCGAACGCCGCCCCTTCACCGACCTCAATACTCTGGTGGATGACATGTTCAGCGAGCTTGCTGACAACACCCCCTATGGCCGCACCCTGCGCCACTGGGACAGAGCCTCCGGCAGCTGGCAGGAAGAGCACACCTTTATCGAACCGCTCAACAAGGGCGATCGGGTTATCGCACTGGTCAACAGCCTGGGCGGTACCCCCATCTCCGAGCTCTATGGCGTCTATGGTCGCCTCGCCACCCTGTGCGAAGAGGCAGGCATCCATCTGGTGCGCAACCTGATTGGCCCCTATTGCACCTCCCTCGACATGACCGGCATCTCCATCACCCTGCTCAAGGTGGATGATGAACTGATGACCCTGTGGGATGCCCCCGTTCACACCCCCGCCCTGCGTCGCGGCTGCTAAGGAGCCTTCATTCCCATGCTAAGCAAACATCACATTGTCAACTGGCTGCTCGACTGCGAACACATCTTTACCGAGCAGCGTGACTACCTCACCGCGCTGGATACCGACATCGGCGACGGCGACCACGGCCTCAACATGCAACGCGGCTTTGCCAAGGTGGCCGAGAAACTGCCTGCGGTGGCGGACAAGGATATCGGTCAGGTGCTGAAAACCACCGGCATGACCTTGCTCTCCTCGGTCGGTGGCGCCAGCGGCCCGCTCTACGGCACCTTCTTTATCCGGGCGGCGGCCAGCACCGATGCCTGCCAGAGCCTCAGCCTCAGCCAGCTGTGCAAAATGCTCAGTGACGGGGTCGAGGGGATCGTCTCCCGCGGCCGTGCCGAGCCGGGTGACAAGACCATGTGCGATGCCTGGTGGCCGGCGCTGGCCGCCCTGCAACAGGCTCAGCAGCAAGAGCTGCCCCTCAACGATGCGCTGGACAAGGCAGTGGCGGCCGCCGCGGCCGGTACCGAGGCCACCATCCAGATGCAGGCCCGCAAGGGGCGCGCCAGCTATCTGGGCGAGCGCAGCATAGGCCATCAGGATGCCGGGGCCACCTCGACCCTGCTGCTGCTGACCGCCCTGCGTGACAGAGCGAGGTTGTGACATGATCGGAATCGTAGTTGTCTCTCACAGCGCCCAGCTTGCGGCCGGATTGAAAGCGCTGGCCGACCAGCTCGGCAGCCCGGCCCGATTGCTGCTGGCGGCCGGGGTCGATGACCCCGACCACCCCATCGGCACCGATGCCATCGCCGTGATGAGTGCGATTGAAGAAGCGGATGACGGCAGCGGCGTGCTGGTGCTGATGGACTTGGGCAGCGCACTCCTGAGCGCCGAAACCGCCCTCGAACTGCTGCCCCCTGAGTTAAGCGCCCGGGTGCGGCTCTGCCCCGCCCCGCTGGTCGAGGGCACCCTGGCCGCCGTGGTGGCAGCCGGTTCCGGCCTGACGCTGGATGAGGTTGCCGCCGAGGCGCTCGGCGCGCTGGGTCCGAAACAGGCGATGCTGCCAGCCAGCCCAGCGCTGGCCGCCACCGAGACAGCCCCTGCTACCGACGACGGCTGGCTGCGCTGCGAGGTGGTGGTGGATAACCCCCACGGCCTGCATGTGCGCCCCGCCGCCCGACTGGTGGCCGCCCTCAAGCCCTTTGCCGCTGAACTCAAGCTGCAAAAGGGGGATAAAGAGG
>JAGOCY010000023.1 GCA_017998495.1 Corallincola sp. | reverse complement strand
GCCCTTAAGGGAATGCCGCACCTGATCTGCTACGCGGTGAAAGCCAACAGCAACATCGCCGTGCTCGGTCTGCTGGCCCGCCTCGGCGCCGGCTTCGACATCGTCTCCGGCGGTGAGCTGGCACGAGTGATCAAGGCCGGAGGCGATCCGGCCAAGGTGGTGTTCTCCGGTGTGGCCAAAACCGAAGCGGAGATCGAGCAGGCGCTGCATGCCGGCATCCTCTGCTTCAACGCCGAATCGCGACCAGAGCTGGAGCGCATCGCCCTGGTAGCCGCCCGCCTCGGCAAGCGCGCACCGATCTCGCTGCGGGTTAACCCCGATGTCGATGCCGCCACCCACCCCTATATCTCCACCGGCCTTAAAGAGAACAAGTTCGGGGTGCCGCTGGATGAGGCGCTGACCATCTACCGCTGGGCGGCCACCCAGCCGTCGCTGGCTGTGGTCGGTGTCGATTGCCATATCGGCTCGCAGATCACCAAACTCACCCCCTTTATCGATGCCGCCAAACGGGTGCTGGCGCTGGTGGATCAGCTGGCCAGCGAAGGCATAGTGCTGCACCACATTGATGTCGGTGGCGGCCTGGGCGTGCGCTATCGCGATGAACAGCCAGCGCTGCCGGCCGATTATGCCGCCGCCCTCGGCGAGCTGATGGCCGGCCGGCCGCAGACGCTGATGATGGAACCGGGACGAGCCATTGCCGCCAATGCTGGCATCTTTGTCACCAAGGTGGAGTTCATCAAGGGCAACGGCGACAAGCAGTTCGCCATCATCGACGGCGCCATGAATGACCTGATCCGCCCCTCGCTCTACGGCGCCTGGATGGCGATCGAGACGGTCAGCCCGAGCGATGCACCGCTGGCCAGCTATGACGTGGTTGGCCCGGTGTGCGAGACCGGCGACTTTCTCGGCAAGGAGCGCGAGCTGGCGATCCGCCCCGGCGATCTGCTGGTGGTGCGTTCGGCCGGTGCTTACGGCTTTACCATGAGCTCCAACTACAACAGCCGGCCACGGGTGGCTGAGGTGATGGTGGATGGCGACCAGTGCCATCTGGTGCGTGCCCGCGAGACGGTGGAAAGCCTGTGGGCCGGCGAGCAGCTGCTGCCGGAGGCGGGCTGATGTACGTCCATTTCGCCAAGATGCATGGCATCGGCAATGACTTCGTGGTCATCGATGCCATCACCCAGAATGTGTTCCTCTCCAAGGAGCAGATCCAGCGGCTGGCCGATCGCCATTTCGGCATCGGCTTCGATCAGCTGCTTTTGGTGGAGCCGCCTTACGACCCCGAGATCGACTTCCACTACCGCATCTTCAATGCCGACGGCAGTGAGGTGGAGCAGTGCGGCAATGGTGCCCGCTGTTTTGCCCGCTTCGTGCGCCTGAAGCAGCTGACCAACAAGAGCCGCATCACCGTCTCCACCAAGGCCGGCAACATCGTGCTCTATGTGGAAGATGACGACCAGATCACCGTCAACATGGGCTCGCCGCAGCTGGAGCCGGGCAAGATCCCGATGCGCGCCAACCGCCAGGAGCTGACCTATCTGGAGCGGATCAACGGCGAGACAGTGATGTTTGGCGCCGCCTCCATGGGCAATCCCCATGCGGTGATCACCGTGGCCGATGTGGCCAGCGCCCCAGTAGAAACCCTGGGGCCGGCACTGCAGGCCCATGAGCGCTTCCCGGCCAGCGTCAATGTCGGCTTTATGGAGGTGGTGGCCAGCGACCATATCCGCCTGCGCGTCTATGAGCGTGGCGCCGGCGAAACCCTGGCCTGCGGCACCGGCGCCTGCGCCGCCGCCGTGGTCGGTCAGCTGCAGGGCAAGCTCGGCCCCAAGGTGCGGGTCGACCTGCCCGGCGGCACCCTCACCATCCGCTGGAAGGGGGGGGATGCACCGGTGCGCATGACCGGCCCGGCCGAGCATGTGTTTGATGGAGCCTTTGAACTATGAGCGAGCAGCCTGCGGCCGGCGTAGCCGCCCTCGACCCGGATCAGGTGTCCGCCTGGCTGGGCGCCCACCCGGAGTTTTTTGCCGACCACCCGGAGGTGCTGGCCAGCCTGCGCCTGCCGCATGGCGAAGCCGGTACGGTGTCGCTGGTGGAGCGTCAGCTCAGCCAGCTGCGCGACGACAACCAGCAGCAGCGCAACCGTATCGACCAGCTGCTGGCCGCCGCCAGCCGTAACGAGCATATCTTCCGCCACTTCAGCGAGCTCTATGTGCGGGTGCTGGCCTGCGAATGCATTGAGGAGCTGCGCCAGCTGCTCACCGAATATCTGGGTGAGCGGCTGGAGCTGCCCTATGTGGCCGTGTTGCCGCTGCCGCTGCATGACAAGGCCAATGATGGTGCCAGCGAGCGCATCATGCGCCGGCTGCGGCCGCGCCCCTACTACTTCGGCCGCATCACCCGCGGCGAGCAGGTACAGCTGTTTGATTGCAGCAAGGCCGCTTCGGTGGCGCTGCTTCACATCAACGCCCATGAGCCGGGGGCGATCCTGGCCATCGGCAGCCGCGATGCCAACCGCTTTGACCCGGAAATGGACAGCCTGCTGCTGGAGCAGCTGCGCGCCCTGCTCGGGGTGCTGTTGCCGCGCCTGAGCGGAACCGCCTGACGATGGCCAGCGCCAGCTGGGAGGAGTGGCAGCAGCGCTTTGCCACCCAGCTGGCGGCCCTGCGCCTGGCCCCGGCCAGCCGTCATAACTATCAAGCAGCGGTGGCTGAAGCCGCCACTTTCTTCATCGGCCTGGGGCTGGAGCCAGCTGCGCTGCGCGCCGACGACATTCGCCGCTGGGTGGCCGATCTGATGTACAACGGCCAGCACCCGCGCACCATCGCCCTCAAGCTGTCGGCGCTGCGCCGCTTATGCCGGCTGCTGCTGCGCGAGGGGCTGCTCGATCACAATCCGGCCGAGGTGGTCACCGCTCCCAAAGCTGGCCGCCCGCTGCCCAAGACCTTGAGCATCGAAGGGGCCAGCCAGCTGCTGGCGGTGGACGACGAGGGGCCGCTGGCCAACCGCGACCGGGCGATGATGGAGCTGTTTTACGGTAGTGGCCTGCGTCTGTCGGAGCTGGTGGGGCTGGATCTGGCCGCACTGGATCTGGGCGCACAGCTGGTCAGGGTCACCGGCAAGGGCAACCGCAGCCGAGTGGTGCCGGTGGGCAGCAAGGCGCTGGCAGCCTTGCAGTTATGGTTGAAGGAGCGGCCACTGCTGGCCGCCAGCGGCGAAACCGCGCTCTTTGTCAGCCAGCGCGGCTCACGCATCAGCAAGCGAGCGGTACAGCAGCGGCTGGCCTATTGGTCGGCCGCCCAGCAGCTGGGCGATCATGTTCATCCGCACCAGCTGCGCCACGCCTTTGCCACCCACCTGCTGGAAAGCTCGGGCGATCTGCGCGCGGTGCAGGAACTGCTCGGCCACGCCAACTTGAGCACCACCCAGATCTACACCCATCTCGACTTTCAGCATCTGGCCCGCGTCTATGAGGCGGCCCATCCGCGCGCCAAGCGCCAGGAGCAGGACTGAATGCGCTTTTTTCGGCCGCTGGCCCCGGTACGGGCGCTGAGTTTCGATCTCGACGATACCCTGTATGACAACCGGCCGGTGATGGTCAGCGCCGAGAGTGGCCTGCTGGCCCTGCTCAGCCAGCAACTGGGGGCGCCGATCAACCACCAGCGTTATCAGCTGGCGCGCCACCAGGCGCTGGCCGCCGAGCCCCATCTCGGCCAGGATGTCAGCCGCCTGCGCCGTGCCACTGTGGCCCAGCTGGCCCTCAACCTTGGCTGGCAGCGGGCTGCCGCCGAGCAGCTGGGGCGGCAGGCATTCGACCACTTTTTGGCCCTGCGCAACCGGGTGACAGTACCGGCCGCCAGCCATCGGCTGCTTGACTGGCTGGCCGCCCGCTACCCACTGGTAGCCATCACCAACGGCAATGTGGATGTGGCCGCTATCGGCCTGGCGGGCTATTTCCGCGCCATCCTCCACGCTGGCGAAGGCTGGCCGATGAAGCCGGCGCCGCCGCTGTTTCGCGAGGCGGAGCGGCGACTGGGGCTAAGCGGCAGTGCCATTCTGCATGTGGGTGACCACGCCGATACCGATGTGCGCGGCGCCCTCTGCGCCGGCTGGCAGGCCGCCTGGCTCGATCACGGCCAAACCAGCCTGCCCCGCCTGCTGCCCACCGTCGCCCTGGAGCGGCTGGAGCAGCTGCAACCGCTGCTCGGCGGCTAACCCCCAGCCGAGTTACAGCTGGTACTGACGCGCCAGTTCCGCGTGGTGAGCGTTGATCGCCAGCAGCTGCTGCTGACTGCGGTTCTCGTCGCCAAAGAACAAGCCATTACTGGCCTTGAGCAGCGCAAAATGGTGGTGTAGCGCCTCCTCCACCGCCGCCACCCGCAACAGGGTCATTGGGGTGCAGCTCTTGCCGCTGATGTCGTCATGCACATCGAGCAGGTGGCTGCGGTAGCCCTCTACCAGATAGAGCTCCTCAACACCGCCGGGCCGTTCCAGCGCCTGCTGCCAGCGCCGGGCATAACCCAGCCAGTGGTCGAGCACGGCACTGTTGGCACCCCGCGCCTTGAGCCGCTGGTGGATCTGCAGATAGGCCGCCAGCGCCTCCTCCTTTTCCAGCCGGAACAGCGCCAGTGCCTCGGCCCGTTGGCCAGCCTGCTCCAGCTTAAGCAGATGGCTGAACAGGTTGCGGGTCTCGAACCGTTCCGCCGGGTGAAACAGCGGGGTGGCCATGCCGTTGCTGTTGACCATGGTCAGGGGATCGAAGGTCCAGCAATAACCGAAGTCAAACAGCCACACCCGCTCACCATCGTCGAGCAGATTGCCAGGGCAGAGATCCCACTCGAAGATGCCGGCCACCACCATGTTGGCCAGGGTCTGATGGATCTGACGCAGGCTGCTGCGGTCATAACGGGTGAGTGGCGCCCCGGGAATCCAGGGCGACACCATCAACCCCTGGCGGAAATCGGCGTAGAGGGTGTCGACAATGTTGGCAAACTGCTCGCGCCCGCTGGCATCGGCCTTGAGCCGGGTGAAGTCGGCGCGGCGCTGCACCTCGGTGAGAAACGAGGTCTGACCGTCGACGTTGGCCACCCGCGCCACCGCCAGCTTGCGCTTGATGTTGTAACGCTGATCGCCGACGCGCAGGCACAGCACCTCGCCGGTCAGGCCACCGCCAAAGTGCGCCTCCACCCGTGGGTCGGCGACGGTTAGCGCCAACAGCTCGGCCACCGGCAGTGGCAGCGCCGCTTCGCTGCCAACCGTCAACGGCTGGCCGCTGGCGACAAAATCGAGCTGAGACTGGCGGCGGATGCTCTCGTAATCGGTGGCTTCAGGTTGAATGGACATGGTCAAGGTCTCGGCGGTGGGCTTGGCATCAGCATGGACCGGCTGCAGCAAACCAGCAGCCAGCCTGCGGGTGGATTTTATGGGGTGGACGCCACCCTGATCTTGCAGGAGTTTGAAGCGGACAAAAGCATCCCGCCGCCTAAACCGCTAACCTGAGCAGCATGAGCCCATTGCCCTGCCAAGCGCCATGCTGATCGCCGCCAAAGTCCTGCCCCCTGCTGTCGATCCCTGGCTGCTGCTACCGGCTGAGCTACAGCGTCTGCCGGGCACATCGCGGCTGGCCCTGCAAGCCCCGGCGGGCTATGGCAAGACGGCGCTGGCCGCCCATTACCATCGTCAGTTTGCTGGCCCCAAGCTGTGGCTCAGCCTCGACAGCAGCGACAACCACGCCCCCCGCCTACTGGCCCATCTGGCCCTGGCGCTAGGGTTGGATGAACCCCAAGGGCGCAGCGAAAGCGAGGTGGTGGTGGCTTTGGCCCGCCATGAGGGCGGGTTGTGGGTGGTGGATCAACTGGAGCAGCTAAGCAGCGACGACAGCCATAGTCTGCTGTTGCGCCTGGCTGCCCACTGGCGCGGCACCCTGGTGGTCACCAGCCGCCCCGGCGGACTGTTGCCACGCTGGCTGCTGGCCGAAGCCAGCCGCTGGTGGCGCTGGGGCAGCAGTGAACTGCGGCTGGATGATGCGCGAGCGCGGGCCCTGGCCAGCCAGCTGCGGCCGGGGATGGATGAGGGGCTGGTGAGCCGCCTCAACAGCTATTTCGATGGCTGGCCGGCATTGTGGCGGCTGTGGCTGCAACAGCCGGTGGCGGGTGATGATGTGGCCCACTGGAGCGGCCCGCTACGCGACTATCTGCTGGCCACCTGGCTGTCATCGCTGCCGCCGCCACTGCGCCAGTTCATCAGTCAGCTGGCGGTCTACGACTGGTTTGATGAAGCGCTGGCGGCGGCGGTCAGCGATCAGCCCTTTGTCCGCCACCTGCTGGCCGAACTGCGTCAGCAGGGGATGGTCAGGCTGCGTGGCAGTGCCGGCCAGGGCGGCCGCAACGGCGAGCAGGAGCTGCTGCCCTTTCTGCGCGACGCTCTGCGCTTTGAGCTGTCACTGAGTGATCCGCAGCTGCTGCTGACCGCCCACCTGCGCGCCATGGAGGCGTTGCTGGCCCGCGACTGCTGGCTGGAGGCAGCACAGCAGGCGCTGGTAGCCAGCGACCGCAGTCTGGCCCTGACTACCCTGCGCCGCCTGGGTTGGCGCCTCTATCATCAGGCCGCATTCAGCCTGCTGCGCCAGCTGTTTGAGCTGGTTGGGCCCGGCCACTGGCAAGCCAATGGCGAGCTGGCGCTGCTCCAAGGCTGGCTGGTGGTGGAAGGAGAGCAGGATTGCGCCCGTGCCCACCGCCAGCTGGAACAACTGACGCCGCAACTGGCCCGCCAGCAGGAGTGGCCGCTGCTGCAGCCGCGCTTTGCCGTGCTGCGCGGCGAGATCGCCCACCAATTTGACCAGCCACAGCAGGCGCTGGCGCTCACCGAGCGGATCGAGGCCAGTCAGATCACCCCCCATGATCGCATCGCCCTCGGCTATACCCGGGCCATGGCCGCCTTGCAGTTGGGGCGGCTGGATGAAGCGGAACAGGCACTCAAGGCGCTGGCTCACGCCGCCGATGCCGAGCAGCAGCACCACCACAGCCTGTGGGTGTGGCAACGCCAGGCGGTGGTGGCCGCCCACCGCCTCGACTGGCCGGCGGCGGTCACCGCCCTGCACGCCGCCGAGCAACTGGCCGCCCGTCATGGCCTGGCCGATGACAACGCCCTCGACAGCCTGTGGCGGGCCAAGGCCGAACAGGCCCAGCTGTTTGGGGACTGGCCAGCGGCGGCCCAAGCCATCGCCCGCGGCAGCGAACGGGAACATCCGCTGGGCGATTACTGGGAGCTACCCTACCGGGCGCTGGCACTGGTGCAGGCGCTGGCGGTGCGCGACAGCAGCGGCATCACCCGGCTGGAACAGCAGCTCAGCCATCAACTGGCCCAGCATATCTACTGCAAGCAGTGGCGGCTGCGCGCCAATCAGGCGCTGTTGCTGGCCGCAGTGGCGCGCGGCGATCAGGCCGCTATCGCCGCGCTGGCCGAGGTACTGACCTTTGTCGACGATGATCTGCGCCTGCCGGTGCTGCAGCAGAGCGTGCTGGCGGCCTGGTGCGGCTGGCATCTGGGGCGCGTGCCTGCGGGGCTGAGCACACTAGCCCGTCAGGCCGAACAGGCGGGGCTACGCTGGCTCAGCTGGCGGCTGCAGCTGGTCGCCACCTTGGCCGATGCACCGGACGAGCCTCCCGCTGCCGTAGTGCTGCAGCTGCAGCAGGGTTATGTCTGGGACCTGCTGCTGGCCGGCCCAGCCGCCCTGCCGATCTGGGAGCGCTGGCTCACCGGCCAGCTGCTGGCCGGCAATGACGCCGCTCATGATTGTCTGCTGCGGGTGATCCACTGGTGCACCACCGCCCCCGATAGCCGGGCTACCGCCGAGTTACCCTGCCCCGATCCGCGCCTGACCGATGCCGAGTGGCGAGTGCTGCAGCTGATCGGCCGCGGCTACCGCAACGAGCAGATCGCGGCGCGGCTGTTTATCGCCCCATCAACGGTCAAAAGCCACATTAACCACCTTTATGCCAAGCTCAACCTGCACAGCCGCAGCGAGGCCAAAGGGCTGGCCAACCAATGGCTGGGACGGGGCGGCTGATCACCACTCGGACGGCGCTTAAGCCGCCGCCCGTGACCAGCGCTCGAGCAGCGGCAGCAGCAACGCCGGCAGGCTGGCGAAAGGGCCAGCCATAATGGCTTCACGGCTGTGCACATAGGGGCCGCCGGCAGCCGGGTAATCGAGGGCCAGCAGCGCCTCGGCGGTGGCGGGTGGCCATTCGATATGGAACTGCAGGCCGATGATGCGATCACCGTAGAGAAAGCCCTGATGGCGACAGGCCTCGCTGCTGCCGAGCAGCAGGGCGCCATCGGGGATGGCAAAGGTATCGCCATGCCAGTGCAGCACCAGCGGTTGCTCCGGCCAGTGGCGGAAAAACGGATGGCTGTGGGCACGGCGGCTGAGGCTGAGCGGGAACCAGCCGATCTCCTGCACCGGGTTGCGGCTGGTTGCTGCCCCCAGACAATCGGCCAGCAGCTGGGCACCGAGACAGATGCCGAACAGGCTGCCGCCCTGCGCGATGACCGCCTTTAGCCACTGCTTCTCGGTCACCAGCCAGGGGTAGTCCTGATACTCATAGATGTTCATCGGCCCGCCCAGCACCACCACATGGCTGACCAGCGCCGGGTCGGGCAGGGTGGCGCCACGATGCAGCGGGTGAAGGATCAGGCGGTGGCCCTGGGCGGCGGCCCAGTCGCCAATCAGCCCCGGCCCTTCGGCATCCAGATGCTGCAGAACATGAATCTCCATCGTCCTTCTCCTGTGCTACGGGTGGTCGGCCTAACATACAGCCCCCGCCCTGACTCTCACCACCTTTTTGACCGCAGCCAACCGGCTGGCCGCTACACTGGTAAGGCAAGGGCGGCAGGAGCAGGGGCATGCACGGCGTTGGATGGCGGATGATGGTGGTCGGGTTGGCCATGGTGGTCGCCGTGGCCGAGGCGCAGCCCGCCCGGATCGGCTTTGGCAGCCACAACGCCCCCCCATACGCCTACCTGCTGCCCAACCAGCCGACCCTCGGGCTGATCAGCGATCTGGCCAGTCAGCTTGGCGAGTACAGTGGCCGCCCCCTGACCATGGTGGCCTACGCCCGTGAGAGTGCCGCTGAACTGCTGGAGCGCGGCGATCTCGACCTGATCTGCATCACCAATCCCGCCTGGCTCAATGATCGCAAGCAGCAGCGCTTTTGGTGGAGCAAGCCACTGTTTGTCGAGCGCGACCTGCTGGTGGTCAACAGCCGCAGCGGCTGGCAACCGCAACTACTGAGCGAGCTGCAGGGGCGGCGCATCGGCATGGTGCGTGGTTATCGCTACCCGACCCTGGAGCAACTGCCCGTTGACCAGCAGCCGGAGCGCATCGATGCCGCGTCACCCTTTGATCAACTGCTGGCGTTAGCCGATGGTCAGCTCGATGGCGTCATCATTGCCGACCTGCAGTTTGCCCATTATGGCCGCATCAACCCTGGTGCCAGCCTGTTGCAGCCATTACCACTGCAGCTCTCCAGCCATCCGGTGCACTGCGCCTTCAGTCGCCAGCAGCCGGCTAACCAGCAGCTACAGCAAGACCTCGATCAGTTGATCGCAAACGGCGAGATCGCCACCGCCGTCAACCGTTACCGGCGTCGCTGAGCCAGGTTGGCCAAGCAATGCGACGCCTGCGCTTAGTGCTGTTGCTGATGCTGATGGTGGCGCTGGCAGCCCTGTGGCCGCTGCGCCAAAGCGCTGAGCTGGGGCTGCACAGCGAACAGGGTCACAGCGCCCTGGTCGATTGTCGCCGAGGCCTGCCGCCCCTGGCCCAAGTCCCCTTGCCGCTGCCGCTTACCCTGGGGGTGTGGAATGGTCACAAGCTGGATCAACCGGCACTGCTGACGGAGCTGGGCCAGCTGGCCGCGGTGAGCGAGCTGCTGCTGGTGCAAGAGGGGCGTTCGCTCCGTAATGCACCGCAGCCCCACTGGCAGCTGGCTGAGGCCTGGCGCTATGGCGAGCGGGGATTTGGGGTGATGGCGCTTAGCCGCCAGCCGCTGCCCCAACCCTGCGTGATCCGTACCGCCGAACCCTGGCTGCGCCTCAACAAGAGCCTGCTGGCTTGGCGCTGGCCTCTGGTCGATGGTCAGCAGCTGTTGCTGATCAACCTGCACGCCATCAAC
>JAGOCY010000384.1 GCA_017998495.1 Corallincola sp. | reverse complement strand
AGCCAACAAATACCGCGGCAAGTTCCGTCTCAACCAGTCGATCTACACCCAGAACTGCCAGTCCAACACCGTCATCATGCACCCGCTGCCGCGTGACTCGCGGGCCGAGGCCAACGAACTGGATGACGACCTTAACCAGCACCCGAATCTGGCGATCTTCCGTCAGGCCGACAACGGCGTGCTGATCCGCATGGCGCTGTTTGCGCTGGTGCTGGGGGTCAACAACGTGATCCACCACTACGACTGCCCGGTACAGTGGCAGACCAGCAAGAGTGACCAGCAGGGGCTCTGACCCCGCCAGAGCCGACATTGACCACGGGGCGGCCCTGCCCCGCCAGAGGAGTTTGCATGAGCCGTTCCGAAGCCCTGTTCCAGCGCGCCCGCCAGTACATCCCCGGCGGGGTCAACTCGCCGGTACGCGCCTTCAAGGGGGTTGGCGGCAACCCGATCTTCTTCGAGCGGGCCGCTGGCGCCACCATCACCGACGTCGATGGTAAAACCTACATCGACTACGTGGGTAGCTGGGGGCCGATGATCCTCGGCCATAACCACACGGCGATCCGCGAGGCGGTGATCAAGGCTGCCGAACATGGGCTGTCCTTTGGCGCCCCCACCCCGATCGAGGTGGAGATGGCGGCCGAGGTGTGCAAACTGGTGCCGTCGATGGCCCAGGTGCGCATGTGCTCGTCGGGCACCGAGGCGACCATGAGCGCCATCCGTCTGGCCCGCGGCTTCACCGGCCGCGACAAGATCCTCAAGTTTGAAGGCTGCTACCACGGCCATGGCGACAGCCTGCTGGTCAAGGCCGGCTCCGGCGCCCTCACCTTCGGTACCCCGAGCAGCCCCGGCGTGCCGGCCGAGCTGGCCCGCTACACCCTGACCGCCCGCTACAACGATCTGGACAGCGTACGCGCCCTGTTTGACGCCAACCGCGACCAGATCGCCGCCATCATCGTCGAACCGGTGGCTGGCAACATGAACTGCATCCCGCCGCTGCCCGGCTTTCTCGAAGGGCTGCGCCAGCTGTGCGATGTGCATGGCGCGCTGCTGATCTTTGATGAGGTGATGACCGGCTTTCGCGTCGCCCTCGGCGGCGCCCAGCAGTACTACGGCGTCACCCCGGATCTGACCACCCTCGGCAAGGTGATCGGCGGCGGCATGCCGGTGGGCGCCTTTGGCGGCAAGGCTGAAGTGATGGCCAGACTGGCGCCGGAAGGGCCGGTCTATCAGGCCGGTACCCTGTCGGGCAACCCGGTGGCCATGGCCGCCGGCCTCGCCAGCCTGCGCCTGCTGCAACAGCCGGGGCTGCACGAGCAGCTGGCGCGCACCAGCCACCGGCTGGCGCTGGGCCTTAAACAGGCGGCCAGCGATGCCGGCATGCCGCTGGCGGTGGCGGCCGTAGGTGGCATGTTCGGCTTCTTCTTCACCAGCGAGGCTCAGGTCAACTACTACGAGCAGGTGATGGCCTGTGACGTCGAGCGCTTCAAGCGCTTCTTCCACCTGATGCTCAATGAGGGGATCTATCTGGCGCCGTCGGCGTTCGAGGCCGGCTTTGTCTCCACCGCCCACGGCGACAGTGAGATCGAAACCACCCTGGCCGCCGCGCGCCGCAGCTTCGCCGCGCTGGCGGCTGGCTAAGAACACTTCCATTATTTTAGAAATATCGTTGACAGACCAAACCACAGGACTAGACTGCCACTCATGGAACTGCTTGATGCTGCCAACCGTCTGGAGGCGCTGGGTAACCCCACCCGCCTCGCCATTGTCCGCCTGCTGGTTGAAGCCGGTGGCGACGGGCTGGCGGTGGGCGACATCCAGCGTGAGTTGGCGATCCCCGGCTCCACCCTCTCCCACCACTTGAGCAAGCTGGCCCAGGTGGGGCTGATCCGCCAGCTGCGGGAGAGCCGGGTGATCCGCTGTCAGGCTGACTTCGCCAGCATGCAGGCGCTGATGCAGTTTCTGATGGACAAGTGCTGTAGCCGGGCCAGTTGTTGCTGACCCTTTTTTTGAGTCGTCATTTCGATATTTCTGGAGATAAAGATATGAATATCAAAGCCGCGATCCGCCGCCTGCTGCAGGGTTACTTCAAACTGTGCCAGCAGGCCGGCCACTGTGACTGCTTCCGTCAATCCAGCCGCAGCAGCTGCTGCAGCCAGCAGGAGGGCTGACCATGAAACGCTTTCATGTGCATGTGGCGGTGCGCGATCTCGACGCCAGCATCCGCTTCTACAACGCCCTGTTTGGCCAGTCGCCGTTGGTGATGCAGCCGGATTACGCCAAGTGGCAGCTGGATGAGCCGGCGCTCAACTTTGCCATCTCAGCCCGCGGCCTGCAGCCCGGCATCGACCATCTGGGGTTGGAAACCGATAGCGACAGTGAACTGGCGGCCATTGCCAGCCGCCTGCAGGCGGCCGCCCAGCCGGGTCTGGCCGAAAGCGGCGCCCACTGCTGTTATGCCCTGTCCAACAAGTACTGGAGCCAGGATCCTCAAGGGGTACGCTGGGAGGGATTCCACAGCCTGGAGCAGGCCGACAGCTTTGGCCAGCCTGCGGCCGTCACCGCGGCCAGCGCCTGCTGTGGGCCTCAGGCTGCGGCCAGCAGTTGCTGCCCGCCGCCGGCCACCAGTGGCTGTTGCTAACAGTGCGCTTAGCCGCCCAGCTGCTGGGCGGCTTGCTTGAGGGCCAGACCGCCGCCGGCGATCAGGCCACCGAAGTAGATGATAGTGGCCAGATTGGCGCCATGGCCGAGCAGGATGCACAGCCCGTCGCGCTGGATAAAGCCGAGTGCCAGCAGGATCAGCGCCAGCGCCGGCAGAGTGTTGCTGAACGGAATAAAACCGAAGGGGGC
>JAGOCY010000383.1 GCA_017998495.1 Corallincola sp. | reverse complement strand
GCCATGGGGCTCGCCTCGTCAGCGGCTGCCAGCGACTGGCCATCTCGCCACCCGACCTGAGCCTGCTGCGCGCTGAGGTCGAGCAATTGGCTGGCGCTGATGATTGCGTGATCAAGCTAGTGATCAGTCGCGGTTATGGCGGCCGTGGTTATGCCACGGCCGGTGTTGGCAGCCCGAATCGTGTAGTCTCGCGCCACCCGCTGCCCGCTCAGCGCCAGCAATGGCGCCAGCAGGGGGTTGTGGTCACCCTGCTTGAGCAGCCGTTGGGTAGTCAGCCGTTATTGGCCGGGCTGAAAAGCCTCAACCGGCTGGAGCAGGTGTTGCTGCGCCAGGCAGTCGTTGACGCCGGCGCGGATGAAGGGATCTGCATGGATGAGCATGGGATGCTGGTGGAGGCCACCGCTGCCAATCTGTGGTGGCGCCATCAGGGCCACTGGTATACGCCAACCCTTGATCGCTGTGGTGTCAGCGGGGTGATGCGCCAACTGTTACTGGATACCCTGGCGGCCCGTGGCGAGCCGGCACGCCAGGTACGCGCCAGCGCCATGGCGCTGGATGAGGCTGAGGAGTTGATGTTGACCAATACCACCTTTGGCCTGGTGCCAGTACGCCGTTATCAGCGGCGCGAATTCTCCAGCTGGCCTGCCATCCGCCGCCTGCAGCAGGAGTTTGCCGAGGTGATGGCATGATCCGTCATCTGTTGCGCCTGCTGGCACTGACGATCCTGTTGGCGGTGGTGGTGGGCATGGGCACCATTGAACTGGCCAAGCAGGTGGCGGTACAGCCCCTGCAAAATCGTGAGGCAGAGTTGCTGGTGGTGGCGCGTGGCAGCCATGCTCGGGCCGTGCTCAAGGAGCTGCAGGGCAGGGGGGTGATCGACGCCAATCCGCTAACCCCCTACCTGGTTCACCTGCGCCCGGAATGGACGCGCATTCAGGCCGGCACTTACCGGCTTTATCCTGGCGAATCCCTGGCTACCCTGTGGCGGCGGCTGATGAGCGGTGACGCGGCCAAGGTGAGCGTCACCCTGATCGAAGGGATGAAGGTCAATGATGTGCTGGCCCTGCTGCGTCGTACCCCGGATCTTAAGCAGACGCTGGCAGCAGAGGTGACAGTCGCGACCCTCGGCCAGCAGCTGCAGCCCGCCGTCGCCAATGCCGAAGGCTGGTTAATGCCTGACACCTATCTGGTGGATCTGGGCAGCACTGATCTGGCGTTGCTGCAGCAGGCCTACACCACCATGCGCAGCGAGCTGGAGCAGCAGTGGGCGAAGCGTAGTACCGATCTGCCCTACAGCGACCCCTATGCGGCGCTGATCATGGCCTCGATCATCGAGAAAGAGAGCGGCCATGCCCCCGAGCGGCCGCTGATCGCCTCGGTATTCGTTAACCGGCTGCGCATCGGCATGCGCCTGCAGACCGATCCCACGGTGATCTATGGCCTGGGTGACGCTTATGCCGGCAACATCACCCGTGAGCACCTGCGCCAGCCGACCCCCTATAACACCTACACCATTGATGGCCTGCCACCTACGCCCATCGCCCTGCCCAGCCGCGCGGCGCTGCATGCCGCTCTTAACCCGGCCTCGTCTGACTACTTCTACTTCGTCAGCCGTGGTAATGGCGAACATCAGTTCTCGCGTACTCTCGATGAGCATAATGCCGCAGTGCGCCGTTACATCCTTGGGTTGGAGAAGTGATGACCAAGGGCCGCTTTATTGTCATTGAAGGGCTGGAAGGCGCGGGCAAGTCAACGGCGGTAGCCACGGTCTGCGGTTGGTTGCAGGGGCAGGGCATCGCTGAGCTGGTGCGGGTGCGCGAGCCGGGCGGTACGCCGCTGGCTGAAGCCATTCGCGCCCTGTTTAAACGCCCGCCCGAAGACGAAGCGGTGGCCCCGGCCACTGAGCTGCTGTTGATGTATGCCGCCCGCCGCCAGCTGCTGGAGCGGGTGATCTGGCCAGCCCTTGCCCGCGGTGCCTGGGTGGTGGCGGATCGTCACGACTGGTCAACCTTGGCCTATCAAGGGGGCGGGCGCGGCCTGGATGATGCTTTGATCCTACCGGTACGTCAGGCGGCGTTGGGGGATTTCCGCCCCGATCTTACCCTCTACCTTGATCTGCCCGCTGAACTTGGCCTGGCGCGCGCCCGTGGCCGTGGCCAGCTGGACCGCATCGAGCAGGAGGCGCAGGCCTTCTTTGAACGGGTGCGTCGCCGTTATCAACAACTGGCGAGTGCTTGCCCACAGGCGCGTACTATCGACGCCAGCCAGCCGTTATCCCAGGTCCAGGCTGAACTGGAACAGGTGCTGGCGTGTTACTGGCCGCAACTGCAGGATGCCGAGGCATGAGTCTGGAGCGCTATCCCTGGCTGACCCCTTTGTGGCAGCAGCTGCTTGGCCAGCTGCGCCAGGGACGCTTGCCCCAAGGGCTGCTGCTGACCGGACCGACCGGCGTGGGCAAAGTGGCGTTAGCCCGCCAATTGGCGCAGCGCTGGTTATGTCAGGGCAACGAGGAACTGCCCTGTGGTCGTTGCCAGAGCTGCCAGCTGTGGGCGGCCGGCAGCCATCCCGATTTTCGTCTGCTCAAGCCCGAGGACAATGGCCGCATTGGCATCGATGAGGTGCGCAGCCTGCAACAGCAACTGGCGACCACAGCCTATCTGGGCGGGCGGCGGGTGGTGGTGATCGACAACGCCGCGCAGATGACCGACAACGCCGCCAACGCCCTGCTCAAAACGCTTGAGGAGCCGCCCTCCGGCACTCTGTTGCTGTTGACGGTGGCTCGCCGTGAGTCGCTGCTGGCTACCATTATCAGCCGCTGCCAGCACTGGCCGCTGCCGCAGCCTGACGGCACTGCCG